>NZ_LZJA01000154.1:0-134548 GCF_001666785.1 Mycobacterium sp. E3305
ACGACGACCGCCGCGACAGCTGGATGAACTGAGCCATGCCCTCTTGTGCATTGCACAGCCATTGTGTTCATCCCACCCGAAGCCGACGAAGAACCACCACCGTTCTAGGTGGAGGATTGCCCCTTGCCCGCGTCGCTGCCCCCGCTGGCCGGCGAGGACCATGTCTGCGCCGCCTGCGGGATGAGCTATTCGGAGACTCGGCTCGATGACGCCACCGGCGTGATCGCCGGCCTGCCGGACGCCGCCCGAAAGGCCGTGTCGGCGATCCCGCGCGAGAAGCGACGGGTCCGGCCCGGCCCCGACGTGTGGTCGGTCGCCGAATACCTCTGCCACCTGCGCGACGTCTACGTCAGCTTCACCATCCGGCTGCACCGCGTCCGCACCGAAGACCAGCCCGCCTGGGAGCCGATGCTCAACGACCTGCGGGCGCGCCGCTTCCACTACAACGACTGCGACATCGACGCCACGCTCGCCGAACTGGCCGCCGCGGTGGCGGGATTCCTGGACGAGGTGGCGCGGGCCAAGGGTCAGGACTGGGACCGCACCGGGACCCGGCTGCCGGGCGAACGGCGCACCGCCCGCTGGCTGGTGCGCCAGGCGATGCACGAGGGCGTGCACCACCTCGGCGATATCCGCAGAATCGGGGAAGGCGCTCCCTCGAACCGGCCCTGAGGCCGCCTTGGCCGCGAATTTGGCTCTGAGCTGGTCGTCCCCTAGACTCTAGGGGTTGCCTTGGGCAGACCTCGGCCGGTGCGAATCGGCCCCGCGTGCCCTTCGGTGACAAAGACCGCGCATGTCAGGTTTTTTGGTGGGCTTTGGCCTGCGTCCTGCCGTGCACACGAAACCAGGTCAGGAGATCGAGTGATTCAGCAGGAATCGCGGCTGAAGGTCGCCGACAACACCGGCGCCAAGGAGATCTTGTGCATCCGGGTGCTCGGTGGTTCGTCGCGACGCTACGCCGGCATCGGTGATGTCATCGTCGCCACCGTGAAGGACGCCATCCCCGGCGGCAACGTCAAGCGGGGGGACGTCGTCAAGGCCGTCGTGGTACGCACGGTCAAGGAGCGTCGCCGCCCGGACGGCAGCTACATCAAGTTCGACGAGAACGCCGCGGTGATCATCAAGCCGGACAACGACCCGCGCGGGACCCGCATCTTCGGGCCCGTCGGCCGCGAGCTGCGTGAGAAGCGGTTCATGAAGATCATCTCGCTCGCCCCGGAGGTGTTGTAAATGAAGGTCCGCAAAGGCGACACCGTCCTGGTCATCGCCGGCAAGGACAAGGGTGCCAAGGGCAAGGTGCTGCAGGCCTACCCGGAACGCAACCGGGTGCTGGTCGAGGGCGTCAACCGGATCAAGAAGCACACCGCGATCTCGAGCAACCAGCGCGGAGCTCAGTCGGGCGGAATCGTCACCCAGGAAGCCCCGATCCACGTCTCGAACGTGATGGTCGTCGACTCGGACGGCAAGCCCGCCCGCGTCGGCTACCGGGTCGACGAGGAGACCGGCAAGCGGGTCCGCATCTCCAAGCGCAACGGCAAGGACATCTAGCATGACGACAACTGAGAAGGTGCAGCCGCGCCTGAAAGAGCGCTACCGCAACGAGATTCGTGATTCGTTGCAGCAGCAGTTCGGCTACGGGAACGTCATGCAGATCCCGACCGTCACCAAGGTCGTCGTCAACATGGGGGTCGGCGACGCGGCACGGGACGCGAAGCTGATCAACGGCGCGGTCAACGACCTGGCGCTGATCACCGGGCAACGGCCCGAGATCCGCAGGGCGCGCAAGTCGATCGCGCAGTTCAAGTTGCGCGAGGGTATGCCGATCGGTGCCCGGGTCACGCTGCGCGGGGACCGGATGTGGGAGTTCCTCGACCGCCTCACCTCGATCGCGCTGCCGCGTATCCGCGACTTCCGCGGCCTGTCGCCCAAGCAGTTCGACGGGGTCGGCAACTACACGTTCGGCCTGGCCGAGCAGTCGGTGTTCCACGAGATCGACGTGGACAAGATCGACCGGGTCCGCGGCATGGACATCAACGTCGTCACCTCGGCGACGACCGACGACGAAGGACGAGCGCTGTTGCGGGCCCTCGGCTTTCCCTTCAAGGAGAACTGAGTAGATGGCGAAGAAGGCACTGGTCAACAAGGCCAACCGCAAGCCGAAGTTCGCGGTGCGCGGCTACACGCGCTGCAACAAGTGCGGCCGCCCACGCGCGGTGTTCCGCAAATTCGGCCTGTGCAGGATCTGCCTGCGCGAGATGGCGCACGCGGGCGAGCTGCCCGGCGTGCAGAAGAGCAGCTGGTAAGAGCCAGGACCCCAAGACCAACCCAGAACAGGTGCGCGACAGGCCCGAACCGGGAACCACCGCGAGGAAGGTACCAACGCTGTCATGACGATGACGGATCCGATCGCAGACTTCTTGACACGTCTGCGTAACGCCAATTCGGCGTATCACGACGAGGTGACGTTGCCGCACTCCAAGATCAAGGCCAACATCGCCCAGATCCTCAAGAGTGAGGGCTACATCAGCGATTACCGGACCGAAGACGCTCGGGTGGGCAAGTCGCTGATCGTCCAGCTCAAGTACGGACCGAGCCGGGAGCGGAGCATCGCCGGACTGCGGCGAGTGTCCAAGCCCGGTCTGCGGGTGTACGCGAAATCCACCAACCTGCCGCGCGTGCTCGGCGGCCTGGGCGTGGCGATCATCTCGACCTCCTCGGGCCTGCTGACGGATCGCCAGGCGGCCAGACAGGGCGTGGGCGGCGAAGTCCTCGCGTACGTGTGGTGAGGGAGTAGACATGTCGCGCATTGGTAAGCAGCCGGTTCCGGTTCCCGCCGGGGTCGACGTAACGATCGACGGTCAGCACGTCGAGGTGAAGGGGCCCAAGGGCAGCCTGAATCTGACGGTGGCCGAACCGATCACGGTGGAGCGCAACGAGGACGGCGCGATCGTGGTCGCCCGCCCCAACGACGAGCGGCGCAACCGCTCGCTGCACGGGCTGTCGCGCACGCTGGTGTCCAACCTGGTCACCGGCGTGACCGAGGGCTACACCACCAAGATGGAGATCTTCGGGGTCGGTTACCGCGTGCAGCTCAAGGGCGCCAACCTCGAGTTCGCGCTGGGCTACAGCCATCCCGTGGTGATCGAGGCGCCCGAGGGCATCACGTTCGCGGTCCAGTCACCGACGAAGTTCTCCATCTCCGGCATCGACAAGCAGAAGGTCGGCCAGATCTCGGCGAACATCCGCCGCCTGCGCCGTCCCGACCCGTACAAGGGCAAGGGCGTGCGCTACGAGGGTGAGCAGATCCGCCGCAAGGTCGGAAAGACAGGTAAGTAGTCATGGCGCAAAAACAAGCTGACACCGCCGCGCGAAAGCCGGTGGGGCAGAGCGTGTCCGCAACTCGTCGGGTCTCCCGGCTGCGCCGGCACGCCCGACTGCGCAAGAAGATCGCGGGCACCCCGGAGCGTCCGAGGCTCGTCATCAACCGCTCCGCGCGACACATTCACGTGCAACTGGTCAACGACGAGAACGGCACCACGGTGGCCGCCGCGTCGTCGATCGAGGACGACGTGCGCGGCCTGCAGGGCGACAAGAAGGCCCGCAGCGTGCGGGTGGGGCAATTGATCGCCGAGCGCGCCAAGGCCGCCGGCGTCGACTCCGTGGTCTTCGACCGCGGCGGGTACACCTACGGCGGACGGATCGCGGCGCTGGCCGATGCCGCGCGCGAGAACGGATTGAGTTTCTAGATGATCAAGAGCCTGAACAAGACCGGAAGGACCGCATAATGGCGGAACAGTCAGCCGGCGGCCCCGAGGCCCGCGGCGACAACCGCGACTCGCGCGGCGACAACCGCGACAGCCGCGGTCGGCGCGACGGCGGCGGCCGTGGTGGCCGCGACCGCGACGGCGACAAGAGCAACTACCTGGAGCGGGTCGTCGCCATCAACCGTGTCTCCAAGGTGGTCAAGGGTGGTAGGCGCTTCAGCTTCACTGCATTGGTCATCGTGGGCGACGGCAACGGCATGGTCGGCGTCGGCTATGGCAAGGCCAAGGAAGTTCCGGCCGCCATCGCCAAGGGCGTGGAAGAGGCGCGCAAGGGCTTCTTCCGGGTGCCGTTGATCGGCGGCACGATCACGCACCCGGTGCAGGGTGAGGCGGCCGCGGGTGTGGTGCTGCTGCGCCCGGCCAGCCCCGGTACCGGTGTGATCGCCGGTGGCGCGGCGCGTGCGGTGCTGGAATGCGCTGGGGTGCGCGACATCCTGGCCAAGTCATTGGGCAGCGACAACGCGATCAACGTGGTGCACGCCACCGTCACCGCGCTCAAGCTGCTGCAGCGTCCCGAGGAGGTGGCCGCCCGGCGCGGACTGCCCATCGAGGATGTCGCCCCGGCCGGAATGCTGAGGGCGCGACGTGAAAGTGAAGCGCTGGCCGCCAGTGCCGCGCGCGAGGGAACGGCACCGCAATGAGCCAGTTGAAGATCACCCAGGTGCGCAGCACCATCGGGGCCCGCTGGAAGCAGCGGGAGAGCCTGCGCACGCTGGGCCTGCGGCGGATCCGCCACTCGGTGATCCGTGAGGACAACCCACAGACCCGTGGCCTCATCGCGGTGGTCAATCACCTCGTTGAGGTGGAGGAGACACAGTGACCATCAAGCTGCACGACCTGAAGCCGGCGCCCGGGTCGAAGACGGCCCGCACCCGCGTCGGCCGCGGTGAGGGGTCCAAGGGCAAGACCGCCGGCCGCGGCACCAAGGGCACCAAGGCCCGCAAGAACGTGCCGGCCACCTTCGAGGGTGGGCAGATGCCGATTCACATGCGGCTGCCCAAGCTCAAGGGGTTCCGGAACCGGTTCCGCACCGAGTACGAGATCGTCAACGTCGCCGACATCAATCGGCTGTTCCCGAAGGGCGGCTCCGTCGGCGTGGACGACCTGGTGGCCAAGGGCGCGGTCCGCAAGAACGCGTTGGTCAAGGTCCTCGGCGACGGCAAGCTGACCGTCAAGGTCGACGTGACGGCGCACAAGTTCAGCGGCAGCGCCCGCGAGAAGATCACCGCCGCGGGCGGCTCGGTCACCGAGCTCTGATCAAGCCAGCCGCGGAATGACCTCCGCGGCAAGGCGTTCCATCTGTTCGCGGTTCTCGCCGACGTCGACGCCCACGGGATTGAGCAGCAGGTACTCGGCGCCCGCGTCGATCACCGCACGCAGCCCGCGCACCACGTCGTCGGGCGTGCCGGACACCGGCACGTCCTCGACGCCGGGCATCGTGCCGTAGATCCGCCGCAGCCCCGCGAGCACGCGGGTCCGGGCCCGCGCCGCGTCGTCGTCGACCATCAGGTAGACGCGTTTGCCGATGGTGAAATGCGCCGGATCCCTTTGCTGTTCGCCGAGTTCGCGGCGCACGACGCTGACGGCCCCGGCGAACGCCTCGGTGGTCGACGAACCCGCGCCCAGGAACGAGTCGCCGTGGCGCACCGCCCTCGCCAGGGCCTTGGGCGCCAGGCCGCCGAACCAGATGGGCGGGTGCGGCCGCTGCACCGGCTTGGGCTGGATCGGCACGTCGTCGACGTCGCGGAACCGGCCGTGGAACGTCACCCGGGGCTCGTCGGACCAGGCGGCCTTCATCAGCTTCAGGCCCTCGGTGAAATACGAGATGTACGTGTCCTTTTCGACGCCGAACGCGGCGAACCTGCGAAAGCCCCCGCCGGTCCCGACGCCGACGTCCAGCCGGCCGTGGCTGAGCCGGTCGACCGCCGTGACGGATGACGCCAGCTGCAGCGGATCGTGCAGCGACGTCACCAGGACGGCGACCCCCAGACGAAGGCGCTCGGTGCAGGCCGCGCAGTAGGCCAGCAGCTCGAGCGGCGCCAGCAGCGGTGCGTCGCCGATGATCTGCTCGAGGACCCAGCCGCCCTCGAACCCGAGTTCCTCGGCGCGGAGCAGGTAGGCGCGCAGCCCGTCGGCGTCGAACCGGTCGTAGTCGAGCTGGGGGATGGCGATGGCGAACCTCACCCCACCACCGTACGGGCGCGGTGTCGGTACGCTGCAGACATGTTCGCCTTCCTGCCCTCGCTTCCCGGGGTCGACGACGTCCGCGCGCTGGCCGGGCGCGTCGACACCGCCCGCCACCACGGCGTGCCCAACGGCTGCGTGCTCGAGCTCGACCTGCGCTCGGCCCCACCCGAGGCGACGGGGTTCGACCCGCTGGCGCTCTTCACCGGCGGCAGGCCGATGGCGCTGCGCGACGCGATCGCCGCCATCCATCGCGCGGCCGAGGACCCGCGGGTCGCCGGGCTGATCGCCCGCGTGCAACTGGCCGCGTCGCCGCCGGCGGCCGTGCAGGAGCTGCGCGAGGCCATCGCCGCCTTCACCGCCGCCAAGCCGTCACTGGCCTGGGCCGAGACCTATCCGGGCACGCTGTCCTACTACCTGGCCTCGGCGTTCGGCGAGGTGTGGATGCAGCCCTCGGGAAGCGTCGGGCTGATCGGCTTCGCCAGCAACGCCACCTTCCTGCGCGACGCGTTCGACAAGGCGGGCATCGAACCCCAATTCGTCGCGCGCGGCCAATACAAGTCGGCGGCAAACCGTTTCACCGAACACGGCTTCACGACGGCTCACCGCGAGGCCGTCACCCGGATGCTGGAAAGCCTGCAGGAGCAGGCGTGGCGGGCGATCGCCGAATCGCGCAAGCTCGACCCGGGCGCCCTCAACACGCTGGCCGACCGCGCCCCGCTGTTGCGGGACGACGCCGTCGCGGCCGGTTTGCTCGACCGGATCGGATTCCGCGACGAGGCCTACGCGCGCATCGCCGAACTGGTTGGGGTGAAGGACGTTTCGGACGAGACCGCCCCGCCGCGGCTGTTCCTGTCGCGCTACGCGGGCGCGGCCCGCCCCCGGCTGGCCGCACCCAAGCCGCCGGTGCCCGGTCGCCGGCCCAAGCCGACCCTGGCCGTCGTCACGCTCGACGGCATGATCGTCGACGGCCGCGGCGGGCCCCAGTTCCTGCCGCTGGGCACCGCGACCGCGGGCGGCGACACCATCGGAGCGGCGCTGCGGGAGGCCGGCGCCGACGACTCCGTGTCCGCGATCGTGCTGCGGGTGAACAGTCCCGGCGGCACGATCACCGCCTCGGAGAGCATCTGGCGCGAGGTGACCCAGGCCCGCAAGCGCGGCAAGCCGGTGGTGGCCTCGATGGGCGCGGTCGCCGCGTCCGGCGGCTATTACGTCTCGATGGGGGCCGACGCGATCGTCGCCAACCCCGCGACGGTCACCGGCTCGATCGGTGTCATCACCGGGAAGTTGGTGATCCGCGACCTGTTGGACCGGTTGGGCGTCGGGTCGGACACGGTGCGCACCAACGCCAATGCCGACGCGTGGTCGATCGACGCGCCGTTCACGCCCGAACAGCAGGCACACCGGGAGGCCGAGGCGGACCTGTTCTACGCGGACTTCGTGCAGCGGGTCGCCGAGGCGCGCAACCTGACCGCCGAAGCCGTCGATCGCGTTGCGCAGGGCCGCATCTGGACCGGCGCTGACGCCCTCGAGCGGGGCCTGGTCGACGAGCTCGGCGGTTTCCGCACCGCGGTGCGCCGGGCCAAGATCCTGGCCGGATTGGACGCGGACACCGATGTCCGCGTGGTGAGCTATCCGAGCTCGTCGCTGCTGGACATGGTGCGACCCCGGGCCTCGTCGCAACCGGCCGCCGCTTCGCTGCCGGCTGCGCTGGCCGCGCTGCTCGGCCGCACCGTCAGCGGCATCGTGGACAACGTCGAACAGGCGCTGAGCGGCGCCAGCGTGCTGTGGCCGGGGCCGTCGCGGTTCTAGCGGCTAGCCGGTGAGGCCGCCGCTGATGAAGATGATCTCGCCGAGCGGGTCGTCGTTTTGCGGTGGCGGCACCTCGATGCCCTGGCGGTGGAACAGTTCCGTCCGGGTGGTGCCCTCGACGTCCCACCGCTTGGACCGCAGGTAGTCCAGGACGTGGTTGCGTTCGCCGGCGTAGACCAGCGACGCCATGTCGATGTCCACGCCGTGGTCGCGGAAGGAACCGGACATCTCCCGCACCCTGTCGGCATCGAAATCGATGATTCCGGGCACGAATTCGGTGGCGATGGTGCTGCCGGGCACGCTGAGCGCCGTGATGTTGTCGAACAACCGGTCCTGGGCCTCGGGCGGCAGGTAGATCAGCAGACCCTCGGCCAGCCACGCCGTCGGCGCGGTCGGGTCGAATCCGGACGCCTTCAGCGCCGCCGGCCAGTCCGCGCGCAGGTCGATCGGCACGGTGCGCCGCGTCGCGGTCGGTTCGGCGCCGATGCCGGCCAATGTGCCCGTCTTGAATTCGATGACCCGGGGCTGGTCGATCTCGTAGACCACCGTGCCATCGGGCCACGGCAGCCGGTAGGCGCGCGCATCCAACCCCGATGCGAGGATGACCACCTGCCGGACCCCCGCGGCGGTGGCGTTCATGAAGTAGTCGTCGAAATACTTGGTGCGCACCGCCATTCCGTCGACCATCGCCTGCATGCGCACCTGCGAGGTGTTCTCGATCGCGTCGAGGTCGAGCTCGCCGTCCATCATCTTGGTGAAGAAGTCGACCCCCACCGCGCGCACCAGCGGTTCGGCGAACGGGTCGTGGATCAGGCCGCGGGGATCCTTGGTGGCCATGGCGCGCCCGGCGGCCACCATGGTCGCGGTCGCGCCCACACTGGACGCCAGATCCCACTCGTCGTCGTGAGCGCGTGACATAGGCGCAACCCTAGCCAATCCGCTACGCGAGCGTCGCGGCGACGTAGCTCAACTCGCCGAAGGTGGCCGCCATCTCGTCTGCGGGGAAGTCGAACCCGTTCTGGGCGTAGAGCTCTCGCGCCGGATGGGTCGTCACCCGCCAGCCGTGGGTGCTGAGGTAGTCGACGACTACGTTGCGCTCGCCGCGGTAGAACAGGTCGGCCGCGTTGAGGTTGAGACCGAGACGCTGCCACCGTTCGCTGATGCGCTGCAACCGCTCCTCGGAGAACACGTTCGGGTCCGGCACGTGTTCGGTCGCCAGCCGGCTGCCCGGCGCGCTGAGCGCGGTCACGTTGTCGAACAACCGGTCCTGGGCCTCGGGCGGCAGGTAGGGGAGCAGCCCCTCGGCACTCCACGCGGTCGGTTGCGCCACGTCGAAGCCGCCGTCGCGCAACGCGGCCGGCCAGTCGTCGCGCAGGTCGATGGCGATCGTGCGGCGCTCGGCGGTCGGGGCGGCGCCGAGGCCGGCCAGCGTGTCGGTCTTGAACGCGATGACCTGCGGCTGGTCGATCTCGTAGACGACGGTGCCCGCCGGCCACCGCAACCGGTAGGCGCGCGTGTCCAGGCCGGACGCCAGGATGACCGCTTGTCGCACACCGTCTTTGGTGGCGCCGGTGAAGAAGTCGTCGAAGAACCGGGTGCGAACCGTGATCTGCTCGGCCCGCGACTTGCGGTTGAACAGCGGGTCGTCCTCGAAGTCGACGTGCCCGTCGACGATGCGGATGAAGGGCTCCAGGCCGACGGCGCGGACCAGTGGCTCGGCCAGCGGATCGTCGAGCAGCGCGTTGGGTCCCTGCGAGGCCACCGCGCGCGATGCCGCCACCATGGTGGCCGTCGCGCCCACGCTGGACGCAGGTCCCCAGCTGTCGCCGTCGCTACGTCCCTGGCTCATCGCGTGCCGCTCACGTAGAGCATCTCGCCCATGCGCATGTCGTCGTCCTCGAGTGGCGGAAGGCCGTTGGCCGCGAACAACTCCCGGATGCTGACCTTGTGCAGCCGCCACCCGTGGTCGGCGAGGTAGGGCGCCGCTTCGTTGCGGTCCCCGAAGTAGACGAGCCCCGCCATGTCCAGGTCGAAACCGTGCGCGCGCCAGCGTTCCGAGATGTGCTGCATGCGTTCCTTCATCTTGTCCTCGTCCCCGGGCTCCCGGTTGGGCGCGCTTTCGACGGCCACGCGGCTGCCCGGCGCGCTGAGGTCGGTGATGGTGTCCAGCAGGCGATCCTGCGCCTCCGGCGGCAGGTAGCCGAGCAGGCCCTCGGCGCTCCACGCGGTCGGCTGGGCGGGGTCGAATCCGGCGGCCCGCAACGCGGCAGGCCAGTCGTCGCGCAGGTCGACGGCGACCACCCGGCGGTCGGCGGTGGGCGCGGCGCCCAGTTCGGCCAGGGTGCGCGACTTGAAGTCGATCACCTGCGGCTGGTCGACCTCGTAGACGACGGTCCCGGCCGGCCAGTCCAGCCGGTAGGCGCGGGCGTCCAGGCCGGAGGCCAGGATCACGGCCTGCTTGATGCCCGCCCGCGTCGCGTCGAGGAAGAACTCGTCGAAGAACCTGGTGCGCACCGCCATGTTGTCGGCCATGCGGGACATCGCGCCGGTGGACCCGGTCGCGCCGTCGTGCGCGTCGTTCAGCTCGTCCGGGTTCACCTCGCCGGTCGCCAGCCGGGTGAGCAGGTCCACGCCGACGGCCCGGACCAGCGGCTCGGCGAACTGGTCGTTGATCAGCGGACGGTCGGCGCGCGTCGCCACGGCGCGGGCGGCGGCGACCATCGTCGCGGTCACCCCGACGCTGGACGCCAGGTCCCAGGTGTCGCCCTCGTACCGGGTAGAAGTCATGTCTGCCCCAATTCAGAAGTAGTTAAGCTAATATTTAGCCAATATAACAAGCTTCTACCACTGTACGCTTCCCGCGATTCGCGGCAACCTTGACTGATGGCTGATCGGGTACTCATCACGGGTGCGTCGTCCGGGCTGGGCGCGGCCCTGGCCCGCCGGTTGGCGGCCGGGAGGGCGGTGGTGGGGCTGGTCGCGCGCCGCCGCGACCGGCTGGGCGAGGTGCTGGCCGACTGCCGGCGCACGTCGCCGGCGTCGGCGATGTGGGTGGCCGACCTGGCCGACACCGCCGCGCTGGATGGCCTGGCCGCACGTGCCTGGGACGAGCTCGGTGGCGTCGACGTGCTGATCAACAACGCCGCCGTCCCGAAGCGCCGCCCGGTCACCGCGCTGACCCCCGGCGAGGTGGAAGACGTGATGCGGGTCAACTTCTTCGCACCGATGCGGCTGACGCTGGCCCTGCTGCCGCGCATGGTGGCCCGTGGATCCGGCCTGATCGTCAATGTGTCGAGCGTCGGCGGCCGGCTCGGCATCATTCACGAGTCCGCCTATTGCGCAAGCAAATTCGCGCTCTGCGGCTGGAGCGAGGCGATGGCCGTGGACCTGTACGGCTCCGGCGTCTCGGTGAAGCTGATCGAGCCGGGTCCCGTCGACACCGAGATCTGGGACCACCCCGGCAGTGAGGAACCCCTGTACCAAGGGCCCAAGGTGCCCGCCGACGAGGTGGCCGACGGCATCATCGCGGCGCTGGACGGCGACGGCTTCGAACACTATGTGCCGGACATGAAGGCGGTCGTCGACGCCAAGAACGCCGACCTGGACGCGTTCATCGCGGGCGCGGCGGGGATGGCTCCCCGATGAGGGCGCTGGTGTATGGCGTGCCGCCGGAGCCGTTCGAGGTGCCCGACGGGGCCAACACGCTCACCGCAAATTTGGGCCGCACCCCGACCGCGCTGCGCGACGTGCCGGAACCGCAACTGCCGCATGATGATTGGGTGCTCACCCGGCCACGGCTGACCGGCATCTGCGGCTCGGACTCCAAACAGATCCTGATGGATTTCGGCGAGGGCGACGCCGACAACGCGATGTCGTCCTTCTGTTCCTTCCCACAGGTCATGGGCCACGAGGTGGTCGCCGACGTGGTGGCGCTGGGCCCGAACGCCCGTGGAGTGGAAGTGGGGCAGCGGGTGGTGCTCAACCCGTGGCTGTCCTGCGGGCCCCGCGGCATCTCCCCGCCCTGTCCGGCCTGCGAGGACGGCGACTACAGCCTGTGCTGGAGCTTCACCGACGGCGGCATCAAGCCCGGCATTCACACCGGGGTCTCGGCCGACGTGACCGGCGGCTACGCCGAGCTGATGCCGGCCCACGACAGCATGCTGTTCGGCGTGCCGGATTCCATCCCCGACGAGGCGGCCGTGTTCGCCGATCCGCTTTCGGTGTCCCTGCATGCGATCACCCGCCACCCGCCGCCGGGATCGGGCCGCGTCCTGGTGTACGGCGCCGGCTCGCTGGGGCTGTGCGCGGTAGCCATCCTGCGGGCGCTCTACCCGGGCGTGGCCGTCGCGGTGGTGGCGCGGTTCGAGGCCCAGAAGGAACTGGCCCGACGGTTCGGGGCCGCCCTGGTGCTGGATCACGAGCCGCGCCAGGCCGTCATCGAGGAGGTGGTCGCGTGGGGCGGTGGCCGTCTGCGGCGGCCGCTGCTGGGTCTGCCGATGGCGCATCCCGGGGCCGTGGACGTCGTCTACGACACCATCGGTAAGCCGGAGACCTTCGAGGTGGGCGTGCGGGTGCTCCGCTCCCGCGGGACGCTGGTGAAGTCCGGCGTGCACGCGCCGGGCCGCTGGGAGTGGAGTCCGTTGTATTTCAAGGAGATCGCCCTGGTGGGCTCCAACGCCTTCGGCGTCGAGGAGGTCGAGGGCCGGCGCAAGCACGCCATCGCGCACTACCTCGACCTGGCCGCCTGCGGCCGAATCGACCTGCGCCCCATGCTGACACACACCTTTCGGCTCGATCAATGGCGCGACGCGTTCCTGGCGATCGCCAACCAGGCCGACAGCGGCGCCGTCAAGGTCGCGTTCGACCTGCGCTAGGCCGGATGTCGCGCACCCCGTTGATCGCGATGTCGATGGCGCGTTCGACCGCGACGCGCAGCTGTTGGCCGTCGTCACCCCCCTGCAGGCACACCAGCGCAGCGGCGATCGCCGCCCCCATGACCGAGCCGATGACGGCCGCGGCGGCCGTCGGATCGAGCGTGTCGGGATAGGCGCTTTGCAGAGCCCGGGCGAGTTGGGTCTCGGCGAGGAAGTAGCGATGCAGCGTGGCCGCTTGGACGGCGGGCACCGACATGATCATCGGCAGCCGGACTCCGGCCAGGCCACCCTCGACCTCCTCGGTGAGGGCGTCGGCCAGCATGTGCTGCATTGCGGCCACGAGGACCTGGGCCATCGGGGCATCCGGTCCGCGCCGCTCGATCAGCGCAACCGCGGCGTCGATCCGCCGCGCCAGGTGCGGGAAAAGGACTTCGTCCTTGCTCGTGAAGTAGTTGAAGAAGGTCTTGGTGGAAACGCCTGCGGCCGCGGCGATCTCGGCCACCGTCGTCCGTTCGTAGCCCTTCGCCTCGAACAGGCGCATGGCCGCGATGATCAGTTCCCGCCTGGTCCGCTGCCGCTTGCGTTCCCGCAGGCTTGTCCCGTCGGCCGTGATCGATCCTTTCCAATTATTACATTAAATGTAAGCTTATACCAGATGTAATTTTTCTGGCGTGGGCGCACCGGAGAGGACTGGGTCATGCAGCGGTTCGAGGGCGCGGTGGCGATCGTCACCGGCGGCGGGATGGGTTTGGGCGAGGCGCTGAGTGAGGAGCTCGGGCGTCGCGGTGCCACGGTCGTGGTCGCCGATGTCGACGGCGACGCCGCCCGTCAGGTGGCGGGGCGCCTCGAGCAAAGCGGGGCGGACGCAGCCGCCGTGCGGGTGGACATGGCCGACGAAACCGAGGTGGCCAAGCTGGTCGACGGCGCAGTGGCCGAATACGGACGCGTCGACTACATGATCAACAACGCCGGCATCGCGATCGGCGGGGATTCGCGCGACCTCTCGATGCAGCAGTGGCGCCGCGTGCTCGACGTCGACTTGCTCGGCGTGGTCTACGGGACGATGCACGCGTATCAGGTCATGGCGCGCCAGGGCCACGGCCACATCGTGAACATTTCATCGCTCAGTGGGCTGGTTCCGCAGCCGGGCAACGTTCCCTACTGCACCAGCAAGCATGGGATCGTGGGACTTTCGCTTTCGCTGCGCGCCGAGGGAGCGGACCTCGGCGTGCGGGTCAGCGCGGCATGCCCGGGCGACATGAAGACGAAAATCTACGACAACATGGTCGTGGTCAACATGCCGCGCGAGCGGGTGGCGACGCTGAGCCGGCGCACTCATTACCTGATGCCCCAGATGAGCGCGCCGGCCGCGGCCCGCGCGATACTGCGTGGTGTGGACCGCAACCGGCCGCTGATCGTGTTTCCCGCTGCGGTTCAGGTCATTTGGCACTTGTACCGCCGGTTCCCGGGCCTGTTCTATCGAATCAATGTCCACCGCATGAGGGTGTTTCGCAGCCTCCGGATTGATCAGGGGCGCGTGGCGCGGTAGTAGTTCAATTGCCCCAGGACGCGGTGGGGCGTCGACGCGACCTCGGCGCACTCGAACCCCGCGGCGCTCAGGAGTCGGGGGATCGCGTCGCCGAGGTTGCCGGCCGCGTGCGGGTTGCGCCTGATGAGCCGCGCCAGCGGGCCGTGGTCGGCGGTCGCGCCGCCGCCGATGTCGACCAGGTGCAGCCGGCCGCCCGGGCGCAGCACCCGGAAGATCTCCTCCGCGGCAGTGGCTTTCGCGTCGGCGCTGACATGGTGCAGCATCATCGACGACAACACCCGGTCGAACTCGCCGTCGGTGTAGGGCAGCCGCTCGGCGTAGCCCTGTTCGAAGCGGATGTCGTTTGATTTGCGCCGCGCCCGGTCCAGTGCCCTCGGGTCCGGGTCACATCCCGTCACCTCGACGGCCGGGTGGGCGCGTTTGACGCGGGTGGTGAGATTACCGGTGCCGCAGCCGATTTCCAGTACGCGCTGGCCGTCGGCGAATTCGGCCTGCGCGATCAGGGTGTCGTAGACCTTCGGCATTCCCAGCAGGCGCGCGAACAGGTCGTAGCAGGGCAGCAGCGCGTCGTGCCCGGCGGCAGGCAGATAGTCATGTGGATGATGTTTTGTCATACACTTCATGATGAGACGCTGATTCACAGGCAAGGTGGCCGATCTTTGGCAAAACTAGGACGATATTTCGCACCATGACCCAACCCGCCCGGATGATTCGGCACCGCAGGGGCGTGCCGATCTACGAGTATCGGACCGGTCCGGACACGCCTCCGGTGTCGGTGCTACGGGCCGGGCGGGAAGACTTGCCCGAGCAACGCCGCCACATTCACGAATTCCCGGCGCTCTGGTACAGCCCCGGGCCGGGCTATGTATATGTACTGGCGGCGGGTGAGGTGATCGACCCCGCCCAGGTTGTGGGCCTTATCGATGTCGGGGTCGGGGTGTTCTTCGATCCCGCGGCGCTTGGCGAGGCCGGGCGATCGCCATGGCCGGCGTGGCGGGCGCATCCGCTGCTGTTCCCGTTCCTGCACGGCAGATCCGGAGGACTGCTGCGGCTGGAGGTCCCCGCCGACCGCCGGTCGGCGTGGGAGGGCGCCATCGCGTCGATCGAAACCGAATTGAATACGCGCCGAGAGGGTTACCAGCAGGCGTCGCTGGCGCATCTCACGCTGCTGCTGATCGACCTCTCCCGGTTGGCGGTCGACGTGGTCGGCGACCTGCGACGCAGCGGCGAGCCACTGCTGGCCGAGGTCTTCGAGGTGATCGACCGTCGCCTCGCCGAGCCGTTGTCGCTGCGCGACGTGGCGGGCGAACTCGGCATCACGGCGGGACACCTGACCACAGTGGTGCGTCGCCGCACAGGACGCACGGTGCAGGAGTGGATCATCGAGCGCCGGATGGCCGAGGCCCGGACGTTGCTGGCCGAAACGGACCTGCCGATCGCGGAGGTCGCGGGGCGGGTCGGGATCGGCGACCCCGGCTACTTCAGCCGGCTGTTCGGCCGTACGCATGGCGTCGCGCCGCGCGTGTGGCGCGGTTCAAACCGTTAGCGCCCCTTTAGATCCCGTGATCGGCAGGTCGGTCGGCGTGATGACGCCTGGCCCCGCGTCGCACAGGAACGGGATGGCGTTGACCGCGGCCACGGCGGTGCTGTCCATCAGCACCGTCATCGCGTCCTGCCCGGCCTCGCCGAACCGGATCGTCGCGTCGACGCGCGGTTTGCCCTCGATCACCACGCTGAACCCCTCGGGGTCGCTCCACTGCGGGTCGAGCGCGTCGTTGCTCATCGTCCAGCAGATGGCAAGCTCGACCACCGGCCGGCCCCCGAGCAGGCCGCGATAGGTGCGGCGCTGCCCCCCGATGGTGCCGGCGGCGAAGTCCACCCACCCCAGCTCCAGATCGCGGGTCAGCACCGCCGGTTCGACGAACGCCTCCTTGGCGTCGAGTTGCACACCGAGCATGGCGGCGATCATGTCCAGCGTCTCGAAGTAACCGAGGCCGTATCGCTGCGTCGCCGGGTCGATGTGCGTCACCGGCTCCCGCGGTGTCTTGCCGAATCCCAGCACTTTCCATACGTCCCACACGGGATACGTTGTGCAGTCCAGCGTTTCGACGAGCGTGACTTTGTCGACCCGCCGGCACGCGCCGGTGAGGAAGCCGGCGACGACGTTGATGAAGCCCGGCTCGAACCCGGTCCCGAGGAAGGTCGCACCGCCCCGCTGCGCCGCCTCTTCGAGCGCCGGGAGCTCCACCGGGTGATGGGTGCCGGTCAGGAAGTCGCCCGTGGTGACGACGTTGATGCCGGCGCGCAGCATCCTGAGCACCAGGTCGTAGTCGATGGCTCGCGGCATGTAGCACACGCAGTCGGGGCGAAGCTCGATCAGCGCGTCGGCGTCGTCGGTGGCGGCGACGCCGACCGTGGCCTGCCCGGCCAGCTCGCCCGCGTCGCGGCCCACCTTGTCCGGCCCGAAGGCGTGGACGCCGACCACGTCGAAGTCGTCGCGGTCCAGCAGGACGCCGAGCGCGCGCTTGCCGATGTTGCCGGTCGACCACTGGACCACTCGGTACGGCGCCATGCCTCACACCGTATCGATGTCGAGCCAGCGGTCGATGTCGAACTGATCGTCGACGGCGCGGATCGTGGCGCCGCCGTGGCCGGGGTAGTGCGCGGGGATCACGGCGGCATTCGCTCCGACCGCCTCGGTGAAGATCCGCCTGCGGGTCACCGCGGCGGCGGGCGCGTCGATGTCGAAGGCGCAGGCGTCGGCGGGCCGGCGGAGTTGCAGTGGGCTGTGGGTGAGGTCGCCGACGAACACGGCCGGCTGGCCGGCGTCCAGCCACAGCACCGAGGAGCCCGGCGTGTGTCCGGGGGCGGGCCGCAGCCGCAGCGACGGGCTGATCTCGTAGTCGTCGGACCATTGGACGAGCTGGCCTTCGATGGGTGCGACGCTGTCCGCGAACACGAGCTGGTCGCCGCGCTGCTGGGCCGCCTCCTCCTCGCTGCGCGGCGTGCGCGCTGCCGCGGGGCCGTCGGGTGCGAAGTGGCGGTAGTCGGCGGCCGGGACGACGTAGCGGGCGTTCGGGAAGGTCGGGACCCACGCGCCGTCCTCGAGCATCGTGTTCCACCCGACGTGGTCGGAGTGGATGTGGGTGTTGACCACCACGTCCACCGCGGCGCGGTCGACGCCCGCGGACCGCAGGGCGCCCAGGAATCCGGTGTTCAGGTGGTCCAGGGGCGGCATGTGCGGGCGCGAGCGGTCGTTGCCGACGCCGGTGTCCACCACGACGGTCAGCCCGTCGACCTCGATCACCCAACTCTGGATCGCGATGTGCCACTGGTCGGTCGACGGGTCGAAGAAGTCGGGCTCCAGCAGGTCGGCGTTGTCCCGCCAGCCCGACGGCGGCGTGTGCGGGAAAAACTGCGCCCCCAAGTCGAATCGGAGTTCGAGTACCCGCGCCACGCTCGCGCGGCCGAACCGGACCGGGCGCATCAGGCGTTCGCGCGCAGGTAGCCGTAGACGGCGGCGAAGTTGCGGTTGACGTCTTCGGGGATGGGCACCGGGCCACCGAGGGCCCTTGCGCCCCAAACGATTTGGGCGGTCCGCTCGACCAGGGCGGTGATGTGCAGCACCTTGTCCGGGCGCGGCCCCACCGCCACCAGGCCGTGGTTGGCGATCAATGCGGCGCCCCGGCCGTCGAGCGCCTTGACGGCGTTGGCGCCGACGTCCGGCGTGCCCGACGCGGCGTACTCGGCACAGCGGACGTCCCCGCCGCAGTACACCGCGAACTCGTCGATGCAGGCCGGAATCGCCTGGTGCGCAATGGCGAACATGGTCGCCCACACCGGGTGGCTGTGGATCACACTGCCGATGTCGTCGAACGCGTGGTAACAGGCCAGGTGCAGCTGCAGCTCCGAGGACGGCGACCGGCCCTCGGCCGCCTGCAGCACGGCGCCGTCCGGGTCTATCAGCACGAGGTCGTCGAGCTGCATGTCGCGGTAGTCGACCGACGACGGCGTGATGACGATGTTGCCGTCGGAGCGTCGCGCGGAGATGTTGCCCGCGGTTCCCTCGACCAGGCCCCTGCGCAGCATGTCCTTGGCCGCGTCCAGCACCGCCGTTTCGGGGTTGTCTACGGATTTCATGGGCCGAGCACCTCCGGGTTGACGACGTGGGCGGGCGTCATGCCGGCCAGCAGCGCCTCGAGGTCGTCGGCCACCATCTGCGCCTGCCGAGCCTCAGTGTTCCACGTGGCGCCGCCGATGTGGGGCGTCAGGACGACGTTGGGCATGCCGACCAGCGGGTGATCGGATGCCAGCCACTCGCCGACGAAGTGGTCCAGGCCGGCGGCGGACACCTTGCCGCCGCGCAGCGCGTCGACCAGTGCGTCGGTGTCGTGCAGCTGGGCGCGGGCGGTGTTGAGGAAGACCACGCCGTCGCGCATGGCGGCGAACTGCTCGGCGCCGATCATGCCGACGGTGTCGTCGGTGACGGGGGCGTGCATGGAGACGACGTCGGCCTCGGCGAGCAGTTCGTCCAGGCCGTGCCGGGCCTCGTCGTTGTACGGGTCGTGGGCGATGACCCGCAGGCCCAGGCCGGACAGCCGCCACGCGGTGGCGCGGCCGACGGCGCCGAGGCCCACCAGCCCGGCGGTGCGCCCGGCGACCTCCCAGCCGCGGAACCGCTGATAGGGGATGGTTCCGTCGCGAAAGATGTTGCCGCTGCGGACATCCGAGTCTGCGGGCAGCAGCCCGCGGGTGACGGCCAGCAGCAGCGCCACTGTCATCTCGGCGACCGCGTCGGCGTTGCGGCCCGGGGTGTTCAGCACCGGGATCCCGGCCGCGGTGGCGCCGGCGATGTCGACGTTGTTGGGGTCGCCGCGGGTGGAGGCGATCGCCCGCAGGCCCAGGCCGAAGACCGGGCCGGCCACCGAGTCGCTTTCCACCACAACGACATCGGCGGCCTCGGCGGTGATGCGCTCGGCGAGTTGTTCGGCGCTGTAGATCCGCAGCGGTGTCTGCTCGATCCAGGGGTCGTAGACGACGTCGGCGAGTTCGCGGAGCTTGGCGAAACCCGGCCCGCGCAGCGGGGCGGTCACCAGGGCGCGCGGTCTTGACGTCACGAACCCCAATGCTGGCGTACGGTGACGCCCGTGTCACGTGAAGGCGTCACAATCGGCATCGACGTCGGCAGCACCGCGGTCAAGGCGGTCGCCGCGGACGCCGACGGCCGGGTGACGGCGCGGGCGCGGATCCCGCACCAATTGCGGGTGCCGACGCCCGGCCGGCTGGAGCACGACGCGGGCGAGGCGTGGCGGCGGGGACCGGTGGTGGCGCTCGACCAGCTGGACCGTCCGGACGCGAGGGCGGTCGCCGTGTCGGCGA
Organism: Mycobacterium sp. E3305; assembly: GCF_001666785.1. NCBI lineage: Bacteria > Bacillati > Actinomycetota > Actinomycetes > Mycobacteriales > Mycobacteriaceae > Mycobacterium > Mycobacterium sp. E3305. The sequence continues at coordinate 19,623 of NZ_LZJA01000154.1, forward strand.
TGGTGCCGTCACTGACGGCCGTCGACGCCGAGGGTGCGCCGATGACGCCCGGGCTGCTCTACGGCGACGAACGCGGCCGGGTTCCGGAACAGGACCCGCAGCCGCTGCCCGCGCTGGGCGAGGCCGCCGAGTTCCTGCGCTGGACCGCCGGCGAGGCGCCCGGCGCGGCCGGGTACTGGCCGGCGCCCGCGGTGGCCAATTACGCGCTGGCGGGCGAGGCGGTGATCGACTTCGCCACCGCCGCCACCGCTTACCCGCTGTTCGACGGGACCGGCTGGAATCCCGAGGCGTGCGCCGAACGGGGCGCCCGGCCCGACCAGATGCCCCGGGTGGAGAGCATGGGCGCCGCCGTCGGGCGGGTGCGGGGCGGCGGCGCCGCGCTGGGGATCGGCGCGATCGACGCGTTGTGCGAACAGATCGTGGCGGGCGCCGACCGCGACGGCGACGTGCTGGTGCTGTGCGGCACCACGTTGATCGTGTGGACCACCATCGCAGAGCCCCGGCAGGTGCCCGGACTGTGGACCATTCCCCACACGGCCGCGGGCAAGAACCAGATCGGCGGGGCCAGCAATGCCGGCGGGCTGTTCCTCGGTTGGGTGGACCGCGTCGTCGCACCCGCCGACCCGGCCGCGGCGCTGCCCGGGCGGGTGCCGGTGTGGTCGCCCTACATCCGCGGGGAGCGCACCCCGTTCCACGACCCGGATCGCCGGGCCGTGCTCGAAGCCCTCGACCTCACCCACGACGCCGCCGCGCTGCGCCGGGCCGCCTACGAGGCGTCCGGCTTCGTGGTCCGCCAGCTCATCGAGCTCGGCGGGGCGCCGGCGGCGCGGATCGTCGCCACGGGCGGCGGCACCCGGGTCGGGCCGTGGATGCAGGCCATCGCCGACGCCACCGGGCGGCCGGTCGAGGTGTCCGCGGTTCCCGAGGGGGCGGCGCTGGGCGCGGCCTTCCTCGCGCGGATCGCGGCGGGCCTGGAAACCTCGATCGCCGACGCCGCGCGCTGGGCCCGCACCGAGCGCGTCGTCGAACCCGACCCCGCCTGGGCGGCCTCGGTCGAGGACCGCTACCGACGGTTCCTGGAGCTGGGAAACCGGCGATGTAGCGCGCTTCCCCCACCGGCGTTCTAGGCTGGTGCAATGACCGACCACGACCGCAAAGCCGCCCGTCGCGAGATCGCCGATGCTCTGCTGAAAGCCCTTGAACGGCGGCACGAGATCGCCGATGTCGTCGTGGAGTCCGAGAACAAGGCGGCCGCGGTCGAGGCGATCGTCCGGCTACTCGACACCTCCCACGTGGCCGCCGAAGCGGTGATGGGAATGTCGTTCGACCAGCTCACCATCGACTCGCGCCGCAAGATCCTGACCGAACTCGAGGACCTGAACAAGCAGCTGAGCTTCACCCTCGGCGAGCGGCCGGCCAGCTCCGGGGAGACCCTGGAACTGCGGCCCTTTTCCGCCGATAAGGACCGCGACATCTTCGCCGCCCGCACCGAGGACATGGGCGCGGCGGGCGACGGTTCCGGTGGGCCGGCCGGCAACCTCGACGACGAGATCAGCGCGGCGCTCGGACGGCTCGACGACGAGGAGGCCGCCTGGTTCGTGGCCGTCGACTCCGGCGAGAAGGTCGGAATGGTGTTCGGCGAGTTGCTTGGCGGCGAGGTGAACGTGCGGATCTGGATTCACCCCGAACACCGCAAGAAGGGCTACGGCACCGCCGCGCTGCGCAAGTCGCGCACCGAGATGGCGTGGTGCTTCCCCGCCGTGCCGATGGTGGTGCGTGCCCCGGCCGCCAGGCCCAGCTAGCGGGTCGCCGCCATCGGGTTAACTCAGCGTCGCGGAGACGGTGACGATGTTGCGCAGCTGCGACGTGTCGTCCTCGGGGAAGACCAGACCGTAGTCGGCGAAATACTCGCGGCGCTCGCGTGTGCTGACCTGCCAGCCGTGGCCTGACAAGTACTCGACGACGTTGCTGCGCTCGCCCTCGAAGAACAGCCCGGACAGGTCGATGTCGCAGCCCAGGTTCGCCCACCGCTCGTTGAACTGATTGGCGCGTTCGGTCATCGTCCGGCCCGAATCGCCGTGGAATTCGGTCGCCAGCTTGCTGCCGGGGGCGCTGAGCTCGGTGATGTTGTCGAAGAGCCGGTCCTGGGCCTCGGGCGGCAGGTACATCAGCAGCCCCTCGGCGCTCCACGACGTGGGCTGTGCCGGGTCGAAACCGCTGCGCCGCAACGCTTCCGGCCAGTCGTCGCGCAGGTCGACGCTGACGGTCCGGCGTTCCGCGGTGGGAGTGGCGCCCAGCTCGGCCATAGTGGCGGTCTTGAATTCGACCACCTTGGGCTGGTCCACCTCGTACACCACGCTGCCGGGCGGCCAGCTCAACCGGTACGCGCGCGCGTCGAGGCCGGCCGCGAGGATCACCGACTGGCGGATGCCGTCGCGGGCGCCGTTGAGAAAGAAGTCGTCGAAGAAGCGAGTGCGCACGGCCATCGAATCGGTTTCCAGCTGCAAGTTTCGTTCGCCGTCTTGGACGTCCCCCGGGGCCAACTCACCGTCGACCAGGCGGCGAAAGAACTCCAGCCCGACGGCTCGCACCAGGGGCGCCGCGAACGGGTCGTCGATGATCGGGTCGGTGCCCTCGCTGGCCAGCGCGCGGGCCGCGGCGACCATGGTGGCCGTGGCACCGACGCTGGAGGCCAAGTCCCAGCTGTCTTGGTCAGTGCGTGTCATGGTGCTCCTATTTATTTAGCAAATGCAACGAGCCAACTGAACTCTACCTCCGGTGGCTTACGGCTTCCTGTGCATTTATGGGCGGTCGCCGACGGCCGTGGACGGCGTCACCCAATCCAGCTGTTAGTCTCGTACACGGTTTTACGCGCTTTAGATAAAGCGGCCGTACGTCCTGGCCTGCGGGTGTTGGGCGCGGAATGCAGGAGACCCCCCGGCTGCGCAGGAGGAAGAGTGCTTTCGGCTTTCATCTCATCGCTGCGGACAGTCGACCTGAGACGGAAGATCCTCTTCACGCTGGGCATCGTCGTTCTCTATCGGCTGGGCGCCGCTTTGCCGTCCCCGGGCGTCAATTTCCCGAACGTCCAGCAGTGCATCAAGGAGGCCAGCGGTGGCGCGGCCGGCCAGATCTATTCGCTGATCAACCTGTTCTCCGGCGGTGCGCTGCTGAAACTGACGGTGTTCGCGGTGGGGGTGATGCCCTACATCACCGCCAGCATCATCGTGCAGCTGCTCACGGTGGTCATCCCGCGGTTCGAGGAACTGCGCAAGGAGGGCCAGTCCGGCCAGGCCAAGATGACGCAGTACACCCGCTACCTGGCGATCGCGCTGGCCATCCTGCAGGCGACCAGCATCGTGGCGCTGGCGGCCAATGGCGGGCTGCTGCAGGGTTGCTCGCTGGACATCATCGCCGACCAGAGCATCTTCACGCTGGTCGTCATCGTGATGGTGATGACGGCCGGCGCGGCGCTGGTGATGTGGATGGGTGAGCTGATCACCGAGCGCGGCATCGGCAACGGCATGTCGCTGCTGATCTTCGTGGGCATCGCGGCGCGCATCCCGTCCGAGGGCAAGACCATCCTGGACAGCCGCGGCGGGGCGATCTTCGCCGCCGTCTGCGTCGCCGCCCTGGTCATCATCGTCGGCGTGGTGTTCGTCGAACAGGGCCAGCGCCGGATCCCCGTGCAATACGCCAAGCGCATGGTGGGCCGGCGCATGTACGGCGGAACGTCGACCTACCTGCCACTGAAGGTCAACCAGGCCGGCGTCATCCCGGTGATCTTCGCGTCGTCGCTCATCTACATCCCGCACCTGATCACGCAGTTGATCCGCAGCGGCAGCGGCGGCGTGGGCAACAGCTGGTGGGACAAGTTCGTCGGCAGTTACCTGTCCGATCCGAGCGACCCGATCTACATCAGCATCTACTTCGGGCTGATCATCTTCTTCACGTACTTCTACGTGTCGATCACGTTCAACCCCGACGAGCGCGCCGACGAGATGAAGAAGTTCGGCGGCTTCATTCCCGGCATTCGCCCGGGCAAGCCCACCGCCGATTACCTGCGCTATGTGCTGAGCCGGATCACCCTGCCGGGCTCGATCTACCTCGGCGCGATCTCGGTGCTGCCCAACTTGTTCCTGCAGATAGGCAATGGCGGAGCGGTCCAGAATTTGCCGTTCGGCGGTACCGCGGTTTTGATCATGATTGGTGTCGGTTTGGATACGGTCAAGCAGATCGAAAGCCAGCTGATGCAGCGCAACTATGAAGGGTTCCTGAAGTGAGAGTCGTTTTGCTCGGGCCGCCGGGGGCGGGCAAGGGAACGCAGGCCCAGAAGCTCTCCGAAAAGCTCGGGATCCCGCACATTTCCACCGGTGAGCTCTTCCGCAGCAACATCGAGAACGGCACCAAGCTCGGCCTGGAGGCCAAGCGCTACCTGGACGCCGGTGATCTGGTGCCCTCCGAGCTGACCAACCAGCTCGTTGACGACCGCCTCAGCGATTCCGACGCTGGCGGCGGCTTCGTCCTGGACGGGTATCCCCGGTCGACGGAGCAGGCCAAGGCGCTGCACCGGATGCTCGAACGCCGGGGCACTGACATCGACGCGGTGCTCGAGTTCCGCGTCTCGGAGGACGAGCTGCTGGAACGGCTCAAGGCCCGCGGCCGCGCGGACGACACCGACGACGTCATCCTGAACCGGATGAAGGTCTACCGCGACGAGACCGCGCCGCTGCTGGAGTACTACCGCGACGAACTCAAGACGGTCGACGCCGTCGGCACCATGGACGAGGTGTTCGCCCGCGCCCTGCAAGCGCTGGGCAAGTAATCGTGCGCCCGCTGGCCCGGCTGCGGAGTCGCAAGATCGTGCCGCAGCGCACCCCCGACGAACTCGACGCGATGGCGGCGGCGGGGGCGGTGGTCGCGGCGGCGCTGCAGGCGGTGCGGGGGGCCGCGGTTCCCGGCGTGTCGACCCTGGGCCTCGACCAGATCGCCGAGTCGGTGATCCGGGAGGCGGGCGCGATCCCCTCGTTCCTCGGCTATCACGGTTACCCCGCCTCGATCTGCGCCTCGGTGAACGAGCGGGTGGTGCACGGGATCCCGTCGGCCGGAGAGATTTTGGCGCCGGGTGACCTGGTGTCCATCGACTGCGGCGCGGTGCTGGACGGCTGGCACGGCGACGCCGCGATCACATTCGGCGTCGGGACCCTCGACGCGGCCGACCAGGCGCTCTGCGACGCGACCAGGGAATCGCTGGAGGCCGGGATCGCGGCGATGGTGCCCGGCAACCGGCTGACCGATGTCTCGCACGCCATCGAAACGGGCACGCGCGCGGCCGAGGGCCGGCACGGGCTCGCGTTCGGCATCGTGGAGGGCTACGGCGGCCACGGCATCGGCCGGCACATGCACATGGACCCGTTCCTGCCCAATGAGGGCTCGCCGGGGCGCGGCCCGCTGCTGGCGCCGGGGTCGGTGTTGGCGATCGAACCGATGCTGACGCTGGGGACGGGCAAGACCGTGGTGCTCGACGACGAGTGGACCGTCACCACCTCCGACGGCTCCCGTGCGGCACACTGGGAACACACCGTGGCCGTCACCGACGCCGGTCCGCGCATCCTGACGCTGGCCTAAACCGGCGACTGAACCGGGTCGCGATCGCAAGCGCGGCGGAGCCGGGCGCGGCGGGTCGCGCCGTTTGAACCGGGTCGCGATCGCAAGCGCGGCGGAGCCGGGCGCGGCGGGTCGCGGCGATTGAACCGAGCCGCCATTCGACTCGTTTCAGTAGTCGGAGGTGATGGAGTGGCTCGTGTGGCAGGCACTCGTGGGGCGTCGGAAGCTGCCGAAGCCGCCCTGATGAAGGCGCTCTACGACGAGCACGCAGCGGTTTTGTGGCGTTACGCGCTCCGGTTGACCGGCGACGCGAGCATGTCCGAGGACGTGGTCCAGGAGACGTTGTTGCGAGCCTGGCAGCACCCGGAGGTCGTCGGGGACACCGAGCGCTCGGCGCGGGCGTGGCTGTTCACGGTCGCGCGCAACATGATCATCGACGACCGGCGCAGCGCCCGTTTCCGCAACGTCGTCGCCTCGACCGACGAGGCCGGCGCACCCGAGCGGTCGACGCCCGACGAGGTGAACGCCGCGCTGGACAAGCTGCTGATCGCCGACGCGATGGCGCAGCTGTCCGTGGAGCACCGGGCCGTGATCGAGCGGTCCTACTACCGCGGATGGACGACCGCACAGATTGCTGCGGACCTCGGCATCGCCGAGGGGACGGTGAAGTCGCGATTACACTACGCCGTGCGGGCGTTGCGGCTCACTCTGCAGGAACTTGGAGTCACCCGCTGAGGGGCTCCGAAAGCTTGAAGGGTGAAGAGGAAATGGATGACATGAAGGCGCCGCTACGGGGGATCGGCCCGCCCGACGACCCTTACGTGATGTGGGACGCCGCATACGTGTTGGGCTCGTTGTCGGCCGCCGAGCGACGCGAATTCGAGGCGCACCTGGCGCACTGCCGGGCCTGCCGGGAGGCCGTCGCCGACCTGAGCGGTGTGCCGGCCCTGCTCTCGCAGCTGAGCCGCGAGGAAGTCGCCGCGATGAACGACCCGGCCGCGCAATCGTTGGCGGCGACACCGGAGATGTCGCCGGAGCTGTTGACGTCGTTGCTGGCCAAGGTGAGCTGGCGCCGGCGTCGCACGCGCATCGTGACGTGGGTTGCCTCGTCGGCCGCGGCCGTGGTGCTGGCGATCGGTGTGTTCGTCGGCGTGCAGGGCTATTCGTCGCCCTCGTCGCAGCAGGTGGCCGCCTCCGCGGAGCCGATGGCGCAGGTGGGCACGACGCTGCTGACCTCCTCGGTGGAGCTGTCCAGCCAGCACTGGGGCACAGCGATCAACCTGCGGTGTGTGTGCCTGGCGCCGTTGAACGCGCACCACGACACGCTGGCGATGGTCGTGGTGGGTCGCGACGGCAGCCAGACGCGGCTGGCGACCTGGGTGGCCGTGCCGGGGCACACCGCGACGCCCGCGGGCAGCATCTCGACGCCGGTCGACCAGATCGCCGCCGTGCAGGTGGTCGCCGCCGACAGCGGCCAAGTCCTGCTGCAGCGCTCGATGTAAGGCCCTGACGTGTCTGGCCACGGGCGCTCCCTTCGGGTGCTGGTGGTGGGCGCCGGTGTGGGCGGCATCTCGGTGGCCCGGGGATTGCTGCGGGACGGGCACGACGTCACGGTCTTCGAGCGGCGGCCCGAGCTCCGGGCGCCCGGCGGTGCGGTGACGATCTGGTCCAACGGCGATACGGTGCTCCGTCAGCTGGGCGTCGACATGGATGGGGCCGGTCAGCTGCTGTCCACCGTGCGGGCCGTGACGTCCACGGGCCGCCCGCTGGCCACGCTGGACGTGACCGCGTTGGCCGACCGGCTGGGCGGACCCGTCCGGATGGTTCCGCGCCGGGTGCTGCTGGAGCGGTTGCTGGACGGCTTTCCGACCGACCGCGTCCGCTGCGACTGCCGGGCGGTGGCGTTGGCCGGCACGCACGGCGGCGTCCGGGTCGAGCTCGGCGACGGCGGCTCGGTCGAGGGTGACGTGGTGATCGGCGCCGACGGCCTGCACTCGATGGTCCGCGACGCCGTCGGCGGCCGGGCGGCCAAGCCCACCGGCTGGTGCAGTTGGCAGGGGCTGATCAGCCTCGCGGAGATCCCGGACAGGGACACCGCGCTCATGGTCGTCGGCGAGCGGGGGAACCTGGGCCTGTGGCCGGCCGGGGGTTCCGACGTGCAGTGGTGGTTCGACCTGCCGTGGTCGCACGAGTTCGTGCGGCCGCACCGTCCGATCGAGACGATCCGTTCCCATTTCACCGGGTGGTCCGACGCCGTCGATCGGGTGTTGGCGGCGCTGACCGACGACGACCTTGCGCCCTCGCCGTACCCGCATTTCCGGCATCCGATGCCGCCCGCGGGGCGCGGCCCGATCACGTTGCTCGGCGACGCCGCGCACACGATGCCGCCGACCTTGGCGCAGGGGACCAACCAGGCCCTGCTCGACACCATGGTGCTGTGCAAGGCCCTCTCGGATCGGGCGACCGGCGCGGGCGTATCGAGTGCGCTGCGCAGGTATGAGAGGACCCGGCGGCGCAGGGTGATGGCCGTGTCGCGGGTCGCATCGCTGCCGGTATCGCACGGTGAGATCGTGTTGCGGCCGGCCGCGCTGATCCCGGACCGGCTGCAGGCCCGCGCGCTTACGATGTTTCTGTTGTGGACGAGCCACCGCCGGATGTCCGCGGAAATCGACCGGGAGATGGGGGCGGCGACGACCAGCCGATCCAGCTCATGAACGACGAATCCGTCAGGGTGCGAGGCGATTTCGACGCCCCGTCACGCTGGCTTTGGCTGGTGAAGTGGTGCGTGCTGGCGGTGCCGCACTACCCGATCCTGATCGGGCTGTACCTGATCTACCCGCTGTCGACAATCGTCGCGGGCGTCGCCATCCTGTTCACCGGGCGGTACCCGCGGCCGATCTTCGACTTCAACGTCGGCGTGCTGCGCTGGTCGTGGCGGGTGATGAATTTCCGGTTCCCGATGAACAGCACGGACAGGTACCCGCCGTTCACGCTCTCGTCGCGGCCGGACTATCCGGGCGATCTGCAGGTCGACTATCCGGAGCGGCTGAAGAACTGGGCCGTGCTGGTGAAATGGCTGCTGGCCATCCCGCAGGTCCTGCTCTGCTGGTCGATGGAGCCGCTGCTGCAGCTGCTGTGCGTGGTCACCGCGGTGACGCTGTTGTGCACCGGGACCATCCCGGAGGGCATGTCCGATCTCTTGCTGGGCATCGTCCGCTGGCGGTATCGGGTGGCCGTGTACGTTTCCCTGATGCGCGACGAATACCCGCCGTTCCGGATGGACCTGGGCGGCCGGTGACTCGTCGTAATCCGTTGTTCCCCTACGTATATCGGTTCGGCCAGCCGGTCTTCGACCGGTTGTTCTATCACCGGTACCGGCGCGCGGCGCTGAGCAACGCGACCGGCCGGCTGTTGATGCTCGGCCTCGGGCCGGGAACCGACCTGAGGTTCCTGCCCGCGGCGGTGACGTCGGTCGCCGCCGTGGAGCCGGAGGCGCCGTTCCGGCGGATGGCGTCCCGGCTCGCCGGTCGCCACGGCGTCGCCGTCGACATCGTGGAGGGGACCGGTGAGTCGATCCCCTTCCCGGACAACAGCTTCGACTCGGTGCACATCGGTCTGGTGTTGTGCTCGGTCGACGACGTGGCCGCCACGCTGGGTGAGATCCGCCGCGTGCTCACCCCCGGCGGAAGGCTCGTCGTCCTCGAGCATGTGCGGGGGGACGGCACGACCGGCCGCTTCCAGGACCTGGTCGCGAAGCCGTGGTCGTGGCTGGCCGCCGGATGCGAGCCGAACCGGCGGACCCTGGATTCCATCGCCGCGGCCGGGTTCGACACCACCGCGCTGCACACCATCCCGCGCACGCCGGTCCCCTTCCCCTGCAAGCCCCATCTGCAGGGGTTCGCCACGCTCAGTCCACGCTGACGGCCTCGATGATGTTGAGCCGGGCCGCCCGCCGCGCCGGTGGCAGCGAGCCGAGCAAGCAGATCGTCAGCGCACCCGCGGTGAAGGCCAGGGCCATCGGGCTCAGGCGGAAGCCGACCGGAAAATTCATGATGTCCCCGCTGATCAGGCTGAACAGCCACTGGTCGGTCAGGCCGAACAACAGCCCCAAAAGGCCGCCCACCAAACCGATTCCAGCCGCCTCGGCCAGGACGGTCCGCAGGGTGAACCGGCGGCTGGACCCCATGGCCCGAAGCACGCCGATCTCGCGGCGGCGTTCGGTCACCGAGAGGGTCAGCGTGTTGAGCAGCGCGACGGCGGCCACCGCGACGACGATGACCCACACGGCGTTGGCGATGAACATGCTCTGATGCAGCGGGGCCTCAAGCCCGGCCAGCGCCGCGCGGCCGTCGTACACCTGGTTCGGCGCCGGCACCACCCGGCGGACGTCCGACAGCAGCCGCTTCGGATCCGTCCCGGGTGCGGCGGTGATCTGCAACGTCGTCGCGGCCGGGCGGTCGAACCACGCCCGCAGGTGGTCGAGATCGATACCCACGGTGCCGATGACGGTCGAGAAGAACGGCACCAGGGCCAGCACGGCGGCCTCGCGCGGGCCGTGCGGTGTCTGCAACTGCAGCCGGTTGCCGGCGCGGACATGCAGCGTCGCACCGAGATTCTGGGTGAGCACCACGCCCCGGCCCGCGAGCACGTCGGCGCGCAGGCGTTCGTCGAGCGCGCGGAAGAGCGCATCATGGGTGCCACCGGAGAAGCCGTCGAGCAGGACGCGGGTGCCCCCGACGACGGCGAACCCGAATGCCCCCTCGGTCACCCGCGCGACCCCGGGGACTGCGGCGACCCGCTCCGAAAGGCCTTGCGGCAGAGGATCGGTGGGGTAGCTGTCGGGGGGATCCGCGCTCACCCACACGGCGGCGTCGGCGACGGGGGACAACATGCCGCGGGCCGAGCGGATCATGTCGGCGTTGGTGCCGGTGATCACCACGGTGGTGACCACACCGATGCACACGGTCATCACCGTCGCCCACACCCGCCGCGGTGCGCGCTCGACCGTGGCCGCCGCGAGCGCCCCGACCGATCCGAACGAGCGGGCCGTGGCGGCCGTTGCCTTGACGAGGGCGGCGCTGAGCGCGAAGCCGAGCGCGATCTCGGCGCTCAGCAGAGCGGCCATCGCGGCGAACGCGAGGGTGCCGCGCTGGCCGATGACGATCCAGATCGACGCGGCGAACACGGCGACGGCGCCGGCCCCGGCGACGCCACGCAGCCATCGCGGCACGACGTCCGCCGCCGACGCCCCGACGGGCGCCAGCGCCTCGATCGGCGCGACCTTGTACACCTGGCGCGCGGCCATCGCGGAAGCGACCACGCTGGTGAGCGCCGTGGCCGCGAGGGCCAGCGGAATGGCGTAGCCCGGCAGCCAATACTCGACCCTGGCCTCGAGCCCCTGGGTCATCGCCGGGGGCAATCGGCGAATCGCGATGTGCCCGGCCACGATTCCGAGCCCCGAACCGATGGCGCCGCCGATGAGGCCGAGGGTCGCCGCCTCCCCGATCATGTCGCCGACGATCGTCACGCGCCGGCCGCCGATCGCACGCAGCATGGAAATCACCGGCCGGCGCGCGGTGATCGCCATGGTCATCGTGGTGTAGATCAGGAACGCTCCGACCACCAACGCGACCGCCGCCCCCAGCAGGGCCATGTAGTTCATCAGCTTGACGCCGTCGCCGGCGCGGGCGGCCCGAACGCTCGGGGCGGCGACCAGGGCGCGACCGTTCACCGCCGCGGTGACCGCGGCGCGCACGGCGGCCACATCGGCGCCCGGCCTGGTGGCGATCAGTATCGAGTCGAGCTGACCGGGGCGGCCGCTGACGCTCTGCGCCAGGGCGAGCGGTGCGAGGACGTAATGCCCGCCGTTGAGATCGGCGAACTGCTTGCCCGCGAGCACCTCGCTGACCCTGACCGAGCCCGAACCCAGTTGCAGCGTCTGGCCTTTCGTGTAGCCGACCCGTGGCCCGACCTGGACCCCGTCGGGCGCCGAGGACAGCGCCTGCACCGGTCGTGCGACCGCGTCCTTCAGGGCACCGCCCAGCGCGGCGGTGCTCGCATCCGCGCCGAGCAGCAGCACCGGACCGGTCGGCGTGGTCGCGGAGGTCCGGATCATCGGCGCCGCCGTGGCGACTCCGGGCACCGCGGCCACGTCGGCCAGTATCGTGTCGGGAAACCCGGCGTCGGTGCTGCCCGAGACCTCGAGTGCGGCCACACCGGCGATCCCGTCGGCCAGCCGGTTGACCGATCCGGTGATCGATCCGAAGATGCCGAAGATCGCGACCAGATAGGTTGCGGACACGGCCATTACGGCGACCGACGCGAACGTGCGGCGGCGATGCACGGCGAGTTCACGCAGGCTGAATACCCGCAGTCGGCTCGCGACCGCCGTGATCATCACGCGGGGACCGCCGGCACGTCGGACCCGACCCGTCCGTCCTGCAGCGTGATCACCCGATCGGTCGCCGCCGCGGCGTCGGCGTTGTGGGTCACCATCACCACCAGCCGCCCTTGGCCGTCCTCGTGTGCCACCTCGGCGAGCAGCTCCAGGATTGCGGCGCCCGTCGTCGAGTCGAGGTTGCCGGTGGGCTCGTCGGCGAGGATCAGCGGCGGATCCATCATCAACGCCCGCGCCACCGCGACCCGCTGCATCTGGCCGCCGGACAGTTCCGCCGGCCGGTGCTCGATGCGGTTGCCCAACCCGACGCGGTCGAGCAACCGGATCGCCTGGGGCTTCGCCCTGCCCAGCCGGACACCGTCGAGCAGCTTGGGCACCGCGACGTTCTCCCAGGCCGACAGCGTCGGCAACAGGTTGAAGAACTGAAAGATGAAACCGACCCGGTGGTGGCGGAATCGCGACTGCTGTTCGTCGCCCAGGCGGCCGATCTCCTCGCCGTCGAACGTGATCGAGCCCGAATCCGGGGAGTCGAGCGCGCCGAGCAGATGCAACAAGGTGCTCTTACCGGCGCCGGAGGGCCCGACCACCGACACGAACTCGCCCCCCGCGAGGCGCAGGCTGATCCCGTCGATCGCCCGCACCGCTTGACCGCCGACCCGGTACTCGCGCACCACGTCACGCAGCTCGATGGTCATCTAGGCACCACGATCGCCGCCCGCAGACGGTTCACGCGCCGGGGTGAACCGATCAAGAACCCGGTTCGTGTCTGAAGACATGTTCGGCAACTACCGGGTGGTCGATCACGTCGTCGGCCAACTGGCGGCGCTCGGGGTGGACCACATCTTCGGTGTCGACGGCGCCAACATCGAGGACCTCTACGACGCCGCGCACTACCGGCCCGAGGTGACCGCGGTGCTGGCCAAGCACGAGTTCTCGGCGGCCACCATGGCCGACGGGTACAGCCGCAGCGGCGCCGGCCTCGGCGTGGTGGCGTCGACGTCCGGTGGGGGAGCGCTGAACCTCGTCGCCGGCCTGGGCGAGTCGTTCGCCAGCCGGGTTCCCGTGCTGGCCCTGGTCGGCCAGGCCCCCACCACGATGGACGGCCGGGGCAGCTTCCAGGACACCAGCGGGCGCAACGGCGCCCTGGATGCCCAGGCGCTGTTCTCGGCGGTGTCGGTGTCGTGCGAGCGGGTGCTCGCGCCGGCCGATATCGTGTCGGCGCTGCCCCGGGCGGTCTCCGCCGCGCGCACCGGCGGCCCCGCGGTGTTGTTGCTGCCCAAGGACATCCAGCAGGCCCACGTGTCCGTCGAGGATGGCGCCGAGCGTCCGGCCGACCTCGGCGCGCCGATCGGCAACCCGCAGGTCATCGCCGCGGAACTGCGCCGGGCCACCGGTCAGGTCACGATCATCGCCGGCGAGCAGGTGGCCCGCGACGACGCCCGGGCCGAGCTCGAGCACCTGCGCGCGCTGCTGCGCGCCCGGGTGGCCACCGTCCCCGACGCCAAGGACGTGGCCGGCACGCCGGGATTCGGGTCGTCGTCGGCGCTCGGGGTGACCGGCGTGATGGGCCACCCCAGCGTGGCCGATGCCGTGGCCGCCAGTTCCGTGTGCCTGATCGTCGGCACCCGGCTGACGGTCACCGCGCGCGGCGGCCTGGACGACGCCCTGGCCGGCGTGCGAACCCTGTCGATCGGGTCGGCGCGGCCCCATCCGCGCTGCACCCACGTGCACACCGACGACCTGCGCGGCTCGCTGCGCCTGCTGACCCAGGCGCTACGCGGTCACGGCCGCCCGAACGGCCTGCGCGTGCCGGACGTGGTGCGGCGCACCGAGCTGACGCCGCCGGCCTGCCCCGGCCCGGGCGTGCGTTACCGCGACGCCATGGCGGTGCTGGACCGGACCCTGCCCGACGCGGTCGACATCGTGGTCGACGCCGGCAACACCGGTGCCGCCGCCATCCACTACCTCCCGGCGCGGCGCGGCGGCAGGTTCGTGGCCGCGCTGGGCATGGGCGGCATGGGTTACAGCTTCGGGGCCGGGATCGGGATGGCGTTCGGCCGTGCGAACGGCGGTCGGGCCGGCGGACGCACCGTGGTGATCGCGGGCGACGGCGCGTTCTTCATGCACGGCCTGGAGGTGCACACGGCGGTGCAATACCAGCTTCCCGTGACGTTCGTCCTGTTCAACAACAACGCCCACGCCATGTGCGTGACCCGCGAGCAGCTGTTCTACGGCGACCGCTACAGCTACAACCGTTTCCGGCCGAGCGCGCTGGGAAGCGGCCTGGCGGCCATGTTTCCCGGGCTGACATCGGTAGATGTCAGCGAACCCGCACAATTCGCCGCGGCGATTCGGGTGGCGCTGGAAGTTGCGGGCCCGGCTGTGGTCAGCGTCGAGTGCACCGCCGACGAAATGCCGCCGTTCGCACCATTTCTCGCCGCGCTGCCCAGCAACGCGGTTGTTGCAGAACAGGTTTCGACCGTAAAGGAGAACCGGGCCGATGTCGCTGCCAGCGCTTGAGGATATTCCCACCCCCATCGACGGCGTGGTCCGCATCGAGACCAGCCCGCGGGAGCAGGCGACCCCGATCATCATGGAGATGATGCGGTCGGTGTACCCGCACGACCAGGTCTTCGGCCAGTACTGCACGGTCAACGATTACGTGGCGTGCCCGCCCGACGAGCTCTACGAGTACATGTCGGATACCCGCAGCCTCGAGGAGTGGACCTACAGCCTGCGCGGCTTCACGACCACCGACGAGCCCGGCCTGTGGCTGGCCTACGACCGGCTGGGTTCGGAGACCGAGATCTACACGCGCACCGTCGCCAACGCCCAGGCGCGGACCGTCGACTACCACTGCGCGTGGGATCAGGGCAAGCACCTGTGGATGGTGTACCTGATGCGCGTCATCGATGCGCAGGTCGTCCTGGACAAGCCGGGATCGGTTGTGCTGTGGACCAATTGCCACCACCCGTTCTACGACCGCAACCCCTACCCGGAGACCGCGCCGGCACAGCGCCCGGTGTGGGTGGGCGACTTCTGGGACATGTTCGGCGCCGGGCACGCGCTGGAGTTGCAGAATCTCAAGGCCATCGCCGAATACCGCCACCGCAACGGCCTGCCGGTGACGCCGAAATGGATGAGGTAACACCATGAGCGTCAGCCTGATCGACGTGTCCACCTATCTGCCCGGCGAGCCGATCGGCGCCGACTACTACGCACAATTCGCCGAATCCGACGCCCTTCGCGAGAACGTCATGTTCCGCGCCCCGAAGTTGCGGCATCACGTCGCGCCGGACGAGAGTTCGATCGACATGATCGAGCGCGCCGCGCAGGGCCTGATCGAGCGGCACGGCCACGACGTGGTCGAAGGCGCCGACGTGCTCATCACCCACACCCAGGTACCGGACATGGCCTTCTACGGCCAGGGCGGCGGCATCGCGCACCGGCTGGGCATGCGGCCGTCCTGGGTGCTGGACCTGAACAACGGCGGCTGTGCGGCGTTCGTGTTGGCGCTCAACGTGGCTCGCAAACTACTCGCCTCCGGCGCGGGGCACACCGCACTTATCGCCATCGCGCAGAACGCGGCGGGGCAGTTCTTCGATCAGCCGACCATTCGCCGCAAGGCACAGTCCGCGGTGCCCGGCGACGGGGCGGCCGTGGGCCTGGTCACGGTAAGCGATCGATCACCCATCCTCGACGTCGAGTGCCGAACCTACGGCGAGTACGCCGGTGAGATGACCCTGTCCTACGACCCGCCCCGCAAGTGGTGGCAGGCCGGCCCCGGCGAGGGCAGCATCGGCTTCACCGAGAGCAAGATCACCAAGGTACTGGCCCGCGGCAATCGCCAGGTTCCCGAGGTGGCGCTGGCTGTGTGCGACCGAATCGGGCTGCCCGCCAAGGAGATCGACCTGCTGGTCACCAACCAGCCGAACCGCGTGTTCCTGCGCAATTGGCGTGAGGCGCTCGAGTTGCCCCCCGAACGGCATCGAGACACCTTTGACGAGTGCGGCAACCTGTTCGGTGCCGGCATCCCGGTCAACCTGGACCGCGCGATCTCCGAGGGGCAGCTCGCGGCCGGGGACGTCGTCATGATGGCCGCCTTCGCGCACGCCGGCGACTTCGCCGGTGCGGCGGCCGTGCGCTGGGGAGGCCGGGGCTGATGCAGGCCGCCCCAAGCCCGGCCCCCGACGACAGCTGCGGTCCGTTACCGGCCGCGGTGGATCCGCTTGCGTTGTCGCTCAACGAGAATCCGTTCCCGCCGCTACCGGAGGTCCGATCGGCGCTGATGCGGTCGGTGCAGGCGGCGCACCGCTACCCGGAATTCCTGCCCGAGCGGCTGCGCGCCGTGATCGCCGACCACATCGGGGTGCCCGCCGAGCAGGTGGTGCCGGGCGCCGGCGCGACGGGCGTCGTGCAGCAGGCCCTGCACGCGCTGACCGCCCCGGGCGACACGATCGCGATGTCGGCACCCACCTTCGACGGTTACCCGATCCTGGCGCGGATGGCGCGGCTGCGGCCGCGGACGGTCCCCCTGGACGAGCACGGTCACAACGACCTCGATGGCCTGGCCCGCGCCGCCGCCGACGCCCGGGTGGTGGCGCTGTGCCGCCCGCACAACCCCACCGGAACGCTGGAGTCCGCGGCTGCCGTTTCGGCGTTCCTGCGGCGCGTGCCGCGCGACACCGCCGTCCTGCTCGACGAGGCGTACATCGAGTTCACCGCGCCCGAGCATCGCATCGCCGTGTCGGCGTTGCTCGCCCGCTTTCCCAATGTGGTGGTGGTGCGGACCTTCTCCAAGGCGTACGGCCTGGCGGGGCTGCGGGTCGGATATGCGGTGGCATCGCGGGAGCTGGCCGCCAGACTGTGGTCCCAGCAACCGCCGTTCGGCGCCCCGATCACCAGTCTGGTCGCGGTCGCCGCCTCGTACGGCGCGGAAGGCCAACTGCTGCAACGGGTCCGGATGATCAACTCCGAGCGCTGTTATCTCCGGATGCGGCTGAGCGCGCTGGGCGTCTACACCACCGACGCGCACGCGAACTTCATGTACCTGCCCCCGAGGGGTGGGCCGTGGCAGGAGGTCTTCGCCGGCGGCGGCCCGCGGGTGCGCTGCTACCCCGACGGCGGCGCGCGGATCACCGTGGGCAACCGCGCGTCGACGCTGGCGGTGCTGTCCGCGCTGGGGAAAGGCCGCGCTCGCGCGCCAAGTGCGGTATGAAGGGGCGTGGCTGCCTCACGACCGCCGAAGCGTGACCCGATCGCCGCGGCGCGCGACAACTGGGAGCGCTCCGGGTGGGCCGACGTCGCGCAGGGGATGGTGGCGGTGACGTCGGTGATGCGGGCGCACCAGATCCTGCTGGCCCGCGTCGAGACGGCGTTGCGTCCCTACGACCTGAGCTTCTCCCGCTATGAGTTGCTGCGGCTGTTGGCGTTCAGCCGCACCGGCGCGCTGCCGATCACCAAGGCATCCGACCGCCTGCAGGTCCACGTCACCAGCGTGACCCACGCGATCCGCCGGCTGGAGGCCGACGGGCTCGTGCAGCGGGTGCCGCATCCGACCGACGGGCGCACCACCCTGGTGCAAATCACAGAGCTGGGCCGCTCGACGGTCGAGGACGCCACCGTCACGCTCAACGAGCAGGTGTTCGCCGATATCGGGATGTCCGAAAGCGAAGCGCGGGCGCTGGTTTCGTCGATCGAGTCGCTGCGTCGCGACGCCGGCGATTTCTGAACACGTCGGGCGATCAGGCCGCCCGGATGGCCGTGGCGACGCGTTGTGCGGCTTCGGACTGCGGGTAGTGACCCACACCGGCAAGCTTGGTCACCCTGGCGCGGGGCAGTACTTTCGCCGCCGCGTCGAGGACATGTCGACCCGATACCGGATCCTCAAGCCCCCACACCAGATGCAGCGGACCCGGCCAATTCGCCAATGCGGCCTCCCACCGATCGTGATGGACCGCCCGTTCGGCGTTGTACTTGATCAGAAGGTGCGCGAGCTTGTGACCGCCTGCACGCGACATGCCCAGCCACAAGTCGTCGAATTCGGTGTCGGTGAGCCGTGATCCGCGCACGGCGTCGAGTCCGGACCGGACCCGCCCGGGGTCGACGCGGGCGGCCAGCACTCGGCCTACGACCGGCAGGATCAGCAGTCTTTGCAGCCGCGTCGGTCGATACGCGTTGTAGACGATCCCGGAGTTCAAGACGATGACACTGTCGATGGTGAAACCGAGCCGGCCCCGATTGGCGCGGTCGATGAGTTCCTGCCCCACGATTCCGCCGTAATCGTGAATCACCAACTTCACCGAAGCCACGCCGAGGTGGGCGGCGAGGTCCGCGACGATGTCAGCCGATTCCGCCACCGAATACTCGTAGGGGTTGGGCTTGTCCGAGGCACCGTAGCCGAGGAAGTCCAGTGTGATGACCTCGTGGTCCCGCGCGAGCTCGGTGGCCACGGCTGCGAAGTCGTAGGACCAGGTCGGAAAGCCGTGCAGCAGCAGGACGGTCGGACCCGCACCGCGGCGCCGGAAGGCGATGCGGTGACCCCGCCGGCTGGTCAGGGTCTCGTTTTGCTCGATCCACTCCGCGGCCCGGGGGACCTCATCCTGGTCGATCACGCGTGCACCCTCTCTGGTGGGCCCGAAAGCGCGAATACATCTGCAAATTAAGATACACTTGCGTATGAGAATGCATCTCTGTCACCTCGGTGTCAACTGCAGATGGTGCGCCTACACGCGATCAGGAGGTAGCGAGTGGCTCGCTTGACCCGGACCGAGCAACGCGAACAAACCAGGCAACGGCTCATCGAATCCGCCGGCCGGGTGTTCTGCCGCGTCGGTTTCGAAGCGGCGCCGATCGACGTCATCGCCGAAGAGGCCGGATTCTCGCGCGGCGCTTTCTATTCCAACTTCGAGTCCAAGGACCACCTGTTCCTCGAACTGATCCGCCGCCACCTCGACGCGGAGATCGACACTCTGGGGCGCGCCCTTGATCGCATCAAGTCCGCCTCCGACCTGGCGCCGGCGATCGAACGCCGCTACCGGGTTCTCGGCGAGGACAGCAGCTGGTGCCTACTCAGCACCGAATTCCAGCTCTATACGATGCGCGGTGGAGCCAAGGCCGACGAGTTCGGTGCCATATACGAGTCCTATCGGCGCCGGCTTGGAGAGCTCATCAGCCTCCACTTCGACCGCCTCGGCATCGAATCGACCCTCAGCCCGTATGAATTCGGTGTCGCCCAAATCGCGCTCTCGCACGGATTGGCACTGCAACGCGCGGCCAACGGGTCGCTGAAAGCCAACCTGACCGCGCGCGCCCTTGCCACCTTCGTCCGGGGCGCCCTGGCCGAGCACCGGTCAGACGACGGCTCTTAGCCGTCAGCGGAGCATCTCGATGACCGCGCTGAAGTCCTTGTCGGCGTGGTCGGCCGCGAATTTGGCGTAGATCTCGGCGGCGTGCCTGCCCAGCGGCGCCGCCGACCCGGTCGAGGCCACCGCGTCCATGGCCAGGCCCAGGTCCTTGTTCATCAGGGCGGTCGCGAACCCCGGCTTGAAGTCGTTGTTGGCCGGAGATGTGGGCACCGGGCCCGGCACCGGGCAATTGGTGTGCACGGCCCAGCAGTTGCCGGTCGCGCCGGTGATGACGTCGAAGAGGGACTGCGCCGACAGCCCGAGTTTCTCGGCCAGGACGAACGCCTCGCCGATGGCGATCTGCTGCACCGCCAGGACCATGTTGTTGCACACCTTGGCGGCCTGGCCGGCGCCCGCCGCGCCGCAGTGAATGACCTTGCCCGCCATGGGCTCCAGCACCGGCCGGGCCCGCTCCAGGGCGTCGTCGTCGCCCCCCACCATGAACGCCAGTGTCCCCGCGACGGCGCCCTTCACGCCCCCGGAGACCGGCGCGTCGAGCTGCGACACGCCATGCGACTCGGCGAGCGCATGTACCTCGCGGGCGTCGTTGACCGAAATGGTCGAGCTGTCGATGAACAACGCGCCCGGTTTGGCGGCCGGCAGGACATCGGTGTAGCAGCGCTTCACCAGGTCGCCGTTGGGCAGCATGGTGATCACCACGTCGGCCCCGGCCACGGCGTCGGCCGCGCTGTCGAACGTCGTGACACCGTTGCCGGCCGCGGCGGCGACGGCCGCGGGCACCGGATCGAAGCCGCGCACCGTGTGCCCCGACGCCACCAGGTTCGCCGACATCGGTCCGCCCATGTTGCCCAGGCCGAGGAAAGCGATGCTCGTCATGGTCGCCTTTCTACGCGCTCGCCCGCACTCGCGCCGCCTCGGCCCTCCCGACGACCACCCGCATGATCTCGTTGGTGCCCTCCAGGATGCGGTGCACGCGTAGGTCGCGGACGATCTTCTCCAGGCCGTACTCGCGCAGGTAGCCGTAGCCGCCGTGCAGCTGCAGGGCCTTGTCGGCGACCTCGAAGCAGGTGTCGGTGACGTAGCGCTTGGCCATCGCGCACAGCTCGACCTTGTCGGGGTCGTCGTTGTCCAACGCATCCGCGGCCCGCCACAACATCATTCGCGACGTTTCCAGCCCGGTGGCCATGTCGGCCAGGGTGAACCGGATCGTGGGCTCGTCGAGCAGGGCTTTGCCGAACGCCGCCCGTTCCCGGACATAGGCGCCCGTCTTGTCGAAGGCGGACTGGGCGCCGCCCAGCGAGCACGCCGCGATGTTGAGCCGGCCGCCGTTGAGGCCGTTCATCGCGATGCCGAAGCCGGCGCCCTCGCCGTCCGCGCCACCCAGCATGGCCTCGGCGGGCACTCGCACACCCTCCAGGATCACCTGCGCGGTGGGTTGCGCGTGCCAGCCCATCTTCTCTTCCAACGCACCGAAACTCAGCCCCCGCGCGCCCTTTTCGACGACGAAGGCCGAGATGCCGCGCGGACCCTCACCGCCGGTCCTGGCCATCACGACGTAGACGTCCGAGGCCCCCGCGCCGGAGATGAACTGCTTGACGCCGTCGAGCACGTAGTCGCCGCCCTCGCGGACGGCGCGCGTGCTCAACGCGCTGGCGTCCGAACCCGCGCCCGGCTCGGTGAGGCAGTAGCTGGCGATGACGTCCATCGCGGCCAGCCGCGGCACCCACGCCTTGCGCTGTTCGGCGGTGCCGAACTTGTCGATCATCCACGCGCACATGTTGTGAATCGACAGGAACGCCGCGATCGTCGGGCACGCGATGGCCAGCTGCTCGAAAATGCGGACCCCGTCTAGCCGGCGCAGCCCGCTGCCGCCGGCGTCTTCGCGGCAGTAGATCGCCGCCATGCCGAGCTCGGCGGACTCGCGCAGCACGTCGGTCGGAAAGTGCTTGGCCGCGTCCCATTCCAGCGTGTGCGGGGCGATTCGTTTGGCGGCGAACGCGGCCGCCGTTTCGGTGATGACCCGTTCGTCGTCGTTCAGGGTGAACATAGTGCCCTAATCCATCGTGGGAATCACGAATTCGGCGCCGTCCTTGATGCCGGACGGCCACCGCGACGTGACGGTCTTGACCTTGGTGTAGAACTGGATCGACGCCGGGCCGTGCTGGTTCAGGTCGCCGAAGCCGGAACGCTTCCAACCGCCAAACGTGTGGTAGGCCACCGGAACCGGGATCGGCACGTTGACACCGACCATGCCCACCTGGACCCGGGACACGAAGTCACGCGCGGCGTCGCCGTCGCGGGTGAAGACCGCGACGCCGTTGCCGTACTCGTGCTCCGACGGCAACCGCAGCGCCTCTTCGTAGTCGTGGGCGCGCACGATGCACAGCACCGGCCCGAAGATTTCGTCGGTGTAGATCGACATGTCGGGGGTGACGTGATCGAACAGCGTTGGGCCGATGAAGAATCCGCCCTCGAGGCTGGCGTCGTCGAAGGTCAGGTCGTCGCTGGCGCGTTCGCGCCCGTCGATCACTATCTCCGCTCCGGCGGCCACGCCCTGCTCGATGTAGTCGCGCACGCGCGCCAGCGCGGCCTCGGTGACCAGCGGACCGTAGTCGGCCTTGGGATCCAGGCTGTGGCCCACCCGCAGGTTGTTGATCCGGTCGATCAGCCTGGCGCGCAGGCGGTTCGCGGTCTGCTCGCCGACCGGCACCGCGACGCTGATCGCCATGCAGCGTTCGCCGGCGCTGCCGTAGCCGGCTCCGATCAGCGCGTCGACGGCCTGGTCGAGATCCGCGTCGGGCATCACGATCATGTGGTTCTTGGCGCCGCCGAAGCACTGCGAACGCTTGCCGGTGGCCGCGGCCGTCGCGTAGATGTACTGCGCGATGTCCGAGCTGCCGACGAAGCCCACGGCCTGGATGTCGGGGTGGTGCAGGATGGCGTCGACGGCCTCCTTGTCGCCGTGCACCACCTGGAAGACGCCGGGCGGCAGGCCCGCCTCTCCGAACAGCTCCGCCAACCGCACCGGGACCGAGGGGTCGCGCTCGCTGGGCTTGAGGACGAACGCGTTCCCGCACGCCAAAGCGGGTCCGGCCTTCCACAGCGGGATCATGGCCGGGAAGTTGAACGGGGTGATGCCCGCGACCACGCCCAGGGGCTGGCGCAGCGAGTAGACATCGATGCCGGGGCCGGCGCCCTCGCTGTACTCCCCCTTGAGCAAATGGGGGATGCCGACGGCGAACTCGATGACCTCGATGCCGCGCTGGATGTCACCGCGCGCGTCGGCCAGCGTCTTGCCGTGCTCGAGGGACAGCAGCTCGGCGAGCTCGTCCATGTGGTCGTTGACCAGGTCGATGAAACGCATCATCACCCGGGCACGACGCTGCGGATTCCATGCGGCCCAATCCTTTTGCGCTTCGACGGCCGAGGCCACCGCGGCGTCGACGTCGGCCTTGCCGGCCATCGCGACCTGCGCCTGCACCTCGCCGGTGCTGGGGTTGAAGACGTCGGCGGTGCGGCTGGACTGGCCGGCGGTGCGCTGCCCGTCGATGAAGTGGGGGATCTGTGTGCTCATGGTGTCCTCGGGTTCGTACGCGCGTGAGAGGCGGATACTTGGATATCCTAGTAACCGCCGCCGGGCGTCGCAAGGACGCGGTATTTCAGCTGGGGTAGTTTCCGGCCTCCAGGTCGGCCAGCAGGCTCGGATGGGTGGGCTGCCAGCCGAATCGCTCGCGGGTCAGCTCGCTCGAGGCCGGCTGGTCCAGGGCGTAGACGGCGCCCAGGGGTCCGAAATGCTCGGCGGGGACCGACGCCGCGGGGAGACCGAGCTGGCCGCCGATCGCCTCGGCGAGCGCGCGCATCGGGTCGCCCTCGTCGGCGACGGCGTGCGCCACCGTCCCCGGAGTGGCCTCCTCAAGGACCACGCGGAACAGGCGGGCGGCGTCGAGGACGTGCACGGCGGGCCAGCGCTGGGTGCCGTCGCCGACGTATCCGGACACCCCGGTTCGTCGGGCGGCCTCGACGAGCAGGGAGGCGAAACCGCAGGGGCCGCCGGCCCGATGGACGGAGCGGGGGAGGCGGACCACCGCCGAACGGACGCCTCGGGCGGCCAGTTCCAGGGCGGCGTGCGCGTTTTGGGCACGCCCGCCGATCGGGCCCTCCGTCGGTGGCGCATCCCGCTCGGTGGAGGCGCGACCCGGGACGGGGGGCGTGCCCGACGCCATCACGAACGGCTTGCCGGTCCCGTCGAGCGCGGCGCCGAACGCCTCGACCGCGCCGGCTTCCTGGGCGACCGCCTTCTCGAAATCGTCGAAGTGCAGGAAGGCGAGGTGAACGACCCCGTCGGACTCCTTGGCGCCCGTGCGCAGGCTGTCCGGGTCATCAAGATCGCCGGGCAGCACGTCGGCTCCCAGGGCTCGGGCGGCCCGGGCCGACGCGTCGGAGCGCGCCAACGCCAAGACCTGGTGGCCCGCGCCGATGAGCTCGGGCACGACTGCCGAACCGATCCCGCCGGTGGCGCCGGTGACGAACACGCGCATGAGCATCTCCTCGAGTGATGGGACTTATGTCTCATCACGCTAGCAGAGTGATGGGACAAATGTCGCATCGCTACGATGACCGGATGCCCCGTTGGGAACCGGATGCGCGCGCGCGGCTGGTCGCCGCCGCCCTGCAGCTGTTCTCCGATCAGGGTTACGACCGGACCACCGTCGCCGAGATCGCCGATCGGGCCGGCCTGACGAAAAGCACCTTCTTCCGGTACTTCCCCGACAAGCGCGAGGTGCTGGCGGCCGGCCAGGAGACCCTCGCGCGACTGCTGACCGAGGGCATCGCCTCGGCGCCCCCGAATGCAAGCCCGCTCGCCGCGGTCGCCGCCGGGCTACAGCGGGCGGCCGGGCCGTTGGCGCCGTTCAATCGCGAGCTGGGTCCCCGGCTGCAGGCCGTCATCGCCAGCAGCACCGAGCTGCAGGAGCGCGACGCGCTCAAACAGGTCGGCCTCGCCGCGGCCACGGCCGACGCGTTGCGCGCGCGGGGCGTGCCGAAGAGGGTCGCGGCCCTGGCCGCCGAGCTGGGCGTGCTCGCGTTCAAGGAGGCCTACGCCGAATGGCTTGCCGGGGACGACGACCAGGACCTCGCCGAATTGGCCCTCAAGGCCCTCGATGACCTCCGCGCCGCGGCGGCCGACATCGGCTGAGCGCGCTAGCCTTCAGGCGTATGCACACCATCGAGGCCGACTACCTGGTGGTCGGCGCGGGCGCCATGGGCATGGCGTTCGTCGACACGCTGGTATCCGAGACGGACGCCCGCGTGGTGCTGGTCGATCGCAACCACCAGCCGGGCGGGCACTGGACCATGGCCTACCCGTTCGTCCGCCTGCATCAGCCCTCGGCGTTCTACGGCGTCAACTCGCTGCCGCTGGGCAGCGACTCGATTGACCGAATCGGTTGGAATCAGGGGCTTTACGAGTTGGCCACCGCCGGGGAGGTGTGCGCCTACTACGACCACGTGATGCGCCGGCAGCTGTTGGCGACCGGGCGGGTCACCTACTTCCCGATGAGCGAGTACCGCGGCCAGGAAGGCGCAAAAGGCCGCTTCACCACGCTCGCGGGCGACGACTACACCGTCACCGTGGCGCGCCGCGTCGTCGACGCCACCTACATGCGCGTCACGGTGCCGGCCATGCGCCCGCCCCCCTACGCGGTCGCACCCGGCGTCGCCTGCGTGCCCCCCGGCGACCTGCCACGGCTCGGCGCGCACCAGCGGTACGTGATCGTCGGCGCCGGCAAGACCGGCATCGACACGTGCCTGTGGCTGCTCGGCCAGGGCATCGCGCCGGAGCGGCTGACCTGGATCGTGCCCCGCGACTCGTGGCTGCTGGATCGGGCGACGATGCAGCCCGGGTCGTTGTTCGCCGACGTCATCAAGAACAGCTTCACCGCGCAGCTGCGGGCCATCCGGGACGCCACGTCGGTCGAGGACCTGTTCGCGAGGCAGGAGGACGCCGGCCTGCTGCTGCGCGTCGACCCGGCGGTCCGGCCCACCATGTACCGCTGCGCGACCGTCACCCGGCTGGAACTCGATCAGCTCCGCCGCATCGGCGACGTGGTCCGAATGGGCCACGTGCGGCGCGTGGACGCGGACCGAATCGTCCTCGACGGCGGCACGGTGATGCGCGGCGGTGACGACCTGTACATCGACTGCACCGCCGACGGCGCCGAAAAGCGGCCGGCGACACCCATTTTCGGTGCCGGACACATCACGCTGCAAGCCGTTCGCGGCTGCCAGCAGATCTTCAGCGCCGCGCTGATCGCCCACGTCGAAGCCGCGTATCACGACGACCCGGTCAAGAACGAGCTGTGCGTGCCGTTGCCGCATCCCGACACCGACACGGACTGGCTGCGGCTGGCGCGGGCCGACTACGCCAATCAGTTGCGCTGGCTCGACGACCCGGACCTGACCGCCTGGATGTCCGCGGCGCGCCTGGACCTGTTCGGTCACCTGATCGGCCACCTGTTGCCGCCGGCGTCGGCGAAGCCCCGCGTCCGTGAACGCATACTCAGCATCGCCAAGTCGGTATTCTCGGCCACCGCCGCCAAACTCGACGAACTGCTCAGTGAACAAACCTCGCTCGCGGCACCGTGATACCCGGTGTAACCCGGCTCGATATTCATCGGGTGGAGGAGGCACGTGGCGGCAGGAAACGAACCCGTCAAACGGCCGCTGCGGGCGGTGCCCGACAGCGGCATTGACGATGGCTATCCCGATTGGGAAGCGGTGTACCAGGACAACGCGTCCTGGGTGTATCGCACGCTGTTCGCGCGTGTCGGCAACCGGGCCGACGCCGAGGACCTCACCGCCGAGGTCTTCCTGGCGGCGCTGCGGCCGCTCCGGCTGACCGCGAGCGTCGGCGAGGTGCGCGCGTACCTGCGGGTCACCGCGCGAACGGTGCTGGCCGCGCACTGGCGGGAGACGCTGGGCCGGGAGATAACCTCGATCGACGACATCGAACAGCCACCGGAAAGCGAGGAGGCGATCAGCACGGCGCCGCAGCGTGTCGCCCGGGTCCTGGACAACCTTCCGGACCGTTACCGGCACATCCTGGAACTGCGCTTCCTGCAGGGTCATTCGATCAAGGACTCCGCCGCGGAGCTGGGGGTCAGCGTCGCCAACGCCAAGGTGCTACAGCATCGCGCGCTGCGGCTGGCGGCACAGGTGAGCGAGGGGGGCGCACCATGAACGCCCGCGGGTTACGCCGATACGTCGACGACCTGTTGCGGGGCCGCCGGCCCAGGCCGTTCGCCCCCGACGACTTCGAGGCGGCGCAGCTGCGCACGGCGATCGAACTGCGCGCGGCCGGGCGCAGGGGCGACGCGCCGCGCCCGGAGTTCCTCGACGATCTGCATCGCCGCATCGCCGAACAGATGTCCGACGGCCGCGGAGAAGCGGCGCCCAAACACAGCAGCACCCGCCGCCAGGTCATCGTCGGGACGTCCGCCGCGGCGGCCGCCGCGGTCACCGCGGTGTCCATCGACCGCGCGCTGGTCACCGGTGAAACCGGTGGTGTCCCGGCCGCCGACAACGCGCCGCTCACGCCCAACGCCGGGACGTGGCAGCGCGTGGCGGCCAGCTCGCAGGTGACCGACGGGGTCATGCACCCGTTCGACCTGGGTTCGGTCAGCGGATTCGTGCGCCGTGTCGACGGCAAACCCCAGGCCGTCTCCGGCGTGTGCACCCATCAGGGGTGCCGGTTGTGGTTCGACGCCCCCGACGACACGCTGCGCTGCCCCTGTCACTCGACGTCCTTCTCGCCGACCGGGCAGGTGCTCACCCATCAGTTGCCGATCGCCCCGAAGCCGTTGCCGCCGTTGTTGGTTCGCGAGGCCGACGGCGTCATCGAGGTGTTCGCGCCCCCGCGTCCCGACCAGCCCGCCTGAGTGGTGTAACGCGTCGCCCTATCTATGGGCATGACGCTTACAAAACTTTCGGCGGCCGCGCTGGCCGTCGCCGCGGTGCTGGCGGGTTGCTCGGCTTCGCGGCCGGCCGCCGGCTCCAGTCCCGGCGTGTCCATGGGTTCCACGTCCGTCACCGCACCGGCGGCGCCGGCGACCGGCAACCAGGTCAACATCGACGGTTTCGCATTCGCGCCCGCGACGCTGACCGTCACCGCGGGCACCACGGTCACGTGGACCAACCGCGACGAAGAGCCCCACACCGTGGCCGCGAGCGACGGGTCGTTCCACTCGCCCGGGATGGGGACCGGTGCCACATTCACCCACACCTTCACCGACCCGGGCACTTTCGACTACGTGTGCTCGATCCACCCGATGATGCACGGGACCGTGGTGGTGACCCGGTGAACCCGAACATGAGTCGCCGCCAGCTGATGCGACACACGGCTTGGTTCGGCGCGGCGGTCGGGTTCTCCGTGGTTGGCGGCGAGGTCATTTCGCACGTCGCCGGCGCGGCCGCCACCGAGCACACCCACGCCCGGCCCGCCCTGCGGTTCGCGCAGATCAGCGACAGCCACATCGGCTTCACCGGGGCACCCAACCCGGACGTCGCCGGCACATTCGGCCACGCCATCGACCAGGTCAACAACCTCGGCTACACACCGGATTTCGTGGTGCATACCGGTGACCTCACGCACCTGTCCAGCCCCGAGCAGTTCGACCAGGTTAAGCAGATGATGACCGCCTTGAAGACGCCGCACGTGTTCACCGTTCCGGGGGAGCACGACTCCGTCGACGACGCGGGCCAGAAGTACCGCAGCGCCTTCGGCGCCGGATCCGCCGGTGACGGCTGGTACAGCTTCGACACCGCGGGCGTCCACGTGATCGCACTGGTCAACACGTTGAACCTGCACAAACTCGGGCACCTGGGGACCGACCAGCTGGAGTTCGTCGAGAAGGACGTCGCGCGGCTGTCGAGCGACACCCCCGTCATCGTGTTCAGCCACATCCCGTTGTTCGCGATGTACCCGAACTGGGGCTGGGGCACCGACGACGCGACCCAGGCGCTGTCCTACCTGCGCCGGTTCTCGTCGGTCACCTGCCTGAACGGGCATGTGCACCAACTCTTTTCCAAGACGGAGGGCAAGGTGACGTTCTACAGCGGGACCACGACCGCGTATCCGCTGCCGAAGCCCGGCGACGGGCCCGCGCCCAAGCCGGTCACCCTGCCCGCGGGCAAGCTCCGCGACGCGCTCGGCATCCGCGAGGTGAGCTACACCAAGGGTGAGACCGTCCTGGCGTTGAAAGAGCAGGCCCTGCAATGACTCTGCTGATTCGCCTCGGCCTGGCCGTGTCACTGGCCGTCAGCGCCGCCGGCCACGCCTACCTGTATGTCCATGGCTATCGCCACATCCCGGACATCGGCGCCGCGTTTCTGGTTCAGGCCAGCGCCTCGTTCGCCCTCGCCCTGCTGATCCTCCTTGGCGGTCCCGAATGGCTGCGGTGGGCCGCGGCCGCCGTGGCGGGCGGCTCGCTGGTCGCGTTCGCGCTGTCGAGGACCGTTGGGCTGCAGGGGTTTGTCGAGCGAGGTTGGGAACCCGCGCCGTATGCCGCGATTACGGTGACCGCGGAGGCGTTGACGGTGCTGCTGTGGGCGGGGGAACTGGCGACTAGGCGGGATCGGCAACCTCGTCAGTCGGTTCCTCAAGGATGAGATCCACCATGTCGGCGGCTTCCTCTTCCGCCTTCCACTTGGTCAACAGTTGGGCCTTCAGCGACATCGCGGGCTTCTCGACCAGAAACCAGCTCAGAGCGGCTAGCGGCAGTGTGGCTATCGTCGCGACGCCCGCGTGCACAATCGGAGTCGGGACGCCAACCCACGAGATCATCAGCAACTGCTGAACCGGGAAGCCGTAGATGTACACGCCGTAGGAGAGATCCGTACGGAGCCTCAGTCGTTTGCTCTGCAGTAGCGCGCCGGACGCGATGATCGCGTAGGCAAGGGGGATGCCACCAAGCAGCCGATGATGCGGAAGTAGCGTGCCGCCCAGGGCGACGACGACCACGCACACCCACACAAGCGACCACCGGGCGGGGATCTTGTCCCGCCATTGGTAGAGCAAGGCTCCGGCCGCGAACATGACGGCGAAGCGCGCGCTCGCGGCGGCGAACTGGGAAGCCATCGGCTGGCCGATTGCCATGGGCGGCGATAACACCTCGGCCGCCACCGCCACTACCAAGATCGCGGGGGAGACCCACCGGCGGCTGGCGAGGCCGGCGACGCCGATGGCCGCCACGGCCAGATAGCAGGCAAGCTCGAACATGAGTGTCCACAGCGAACTGTTCCACGTGCCCGGATACGGGATCCCGGTCGGCGTTCCGCCGACATCGACCTTGAGGGTGGCCACCGCGCTGTTCATCAGGACGTAGTCGAAGGGCGCCGAGGACAGTAGCAATTTCATCGCCGAGCCGCCCTGGATGTGAACGCCGATCGGGGCGACGACGAATGCGGTGACGACCAGGCAGACGTAGAACCCGGGGAGGATGCGCAGGGCGCGGGCCACGAG
Organism: Mycobacterium sp. E3305; assembly: GCF_001666785.1. Classification (NCBI taxonomy): domain Bacteria; kingdom Bacillati; phylum Actinomycetota; class Actinomycetes; order Mycobacteriales; family Mycobacteriaceae; genus Mycobacterium; species Mycobacterium sp. E3305. Next base: position 49,510 of record NZ_LZJA01000154.1, read on the forward strand.
ATAGTCCCGGATGTGGGGGTGCCGAAGCCAGCTCGCGGTGATCAGGAATCCCGAGACCGCGAAGAAGCCGTCGACCCCTCCGGCGCCCAAGAGATGTCCAACCATCCCGGCCGGCAGATGATGTCCGGTCAGGGTGAAGGAGTGGCCTAGTATCACCGAAATCGCCAGCACCAGCCGCCACGCGTTGAGTGCATTGTTGCGCGGATCGAATTGCTGCCCGAGTGTCACGCGTCTTCCTGTCGTAGCCCCCGAGCTGCCCGCGGAATCATAAGACACTCTATGAACTTCTGTGAAGCCCGTATCTCCCGGACTGCTCGCACCCACGGCTAGGCGGTATCCGGTGCCTCTCGGGTGCGCCGGTCGTCGCCCGCTCCGTCGGGGACCGGGGTCACCGACTTCCGCTTCAGACGGTATTTGAGAGACCTGGCGGGCCTTTCGATGAGAAACCAGCTCGCCACGGCCAGGGGCAACGTCGCCGCTGCCACGACGAGGGTGAAGAGGAGCGGGGCCAAACGGAGAAGTCCCATGACGGTGAGCAACTGCTGAACCGGGTAGGCGTAGATATAAGTCCCGTAAGACAGATCCGTACGCAGCCTCAAGCGCTCGTTGTGGATCAGGGAGCCGGAGACGATGACGGCATAGGCCAGCGGGACGGCGGCGACGACCCGGTAGTCGGGTAGCGAACCGGCCGCTATGACGATGGCGACGCTCACCCCGACGAGCCACCATCGCGCGGGAATCACGTCGCGCCACTGGTAAAGGAACGCCCCGGCCGCGAACATGATTGCGGACCGGCAAATCAAGAAGAGCAGGGCGGTGCGGACGTCGCCGCCGCCCTCATGTTGATGAAGTACGTCGGGAAATCTCAACGGCGGCAGCATTGCGGCCCCGACCGTCGCCGGCAAGAGGATTGCCAGGGATACCCACCGGTACTTCGCAAGGCCGACTACCCCGATACCCGCGACGACTAGGTAGCACATGATTTCCCAAATGAGGGACCACAGCGAACCGTTCCACATCCCCGCGTTGGGAATGTCGCGCGGTGTGCCACCGACATCGAATTTGACCAGCGCCACGGCGCTGTTCTTCAGAACGTATTCCAGCGGCGCGCCCGACGATATGAGTTTGGCGGGCGACCCGCCTTGAATCGCCACGCTGGTAGGAGCAATCACGAAGGCGGTCACCAGCAGGCAAACGTAAAAGCCGGGCAGGATGCGAAGAGCCCGAGCGGCGAGATATTCGCGTAGCTTCGGGTTGCTCAGCCAACTCGCGGTGATCAGGAATCCGGAAATGCCGAAGAACCCATCCACCCCTATGCAAAGGAGCAGTTGCAGCACCGCCCGGGACGACGGGAGGTGATTCCTTACGGACAACGTGTGCCAGAAGATCACTTCGGCGGCCAGCGCCAAGCGCCACGCATTGAGTGCGTTATTGCGCGGATCGAATACCTGCCCGAGTTTCATCCGCCTCCCCAGTCGTCCGCGTAGGGCGCTGCGGTGTCGTCATATCGTCACAGATCGCCAAAGCGGGCGAATTCACGCTACCTGAGGGATTTCTCGGTGGCAAAACCGCCACTGCCCCATATCCGGTGAGCCATAACGGCGCTCGGCGTCAGGTGTGCAAACGCGATCCGCACGCGCGCCACAAAATTCATCCCCGGTCTTGGTGGCCGGGTCGCCCGCGACCGCCCCCGTTACCCGTCGCGCTTGGCGTTGATGAACCGCTGCGTCTCCTCCCAGGAGGGCAGCAGGCCCGAGGCGCGGACCTCTTCGAAGCTCGGGGCAGCCGCGTCGCGGTCGGACAGGTTGGGGGCGGCGCCGTTGACCAGCGGCCAGTCGATCGCCAACGCCGGATCCGTGGGGCAGATGGTGTGTTCGCGCTGCGGGTTGTATTCGGCCGAGCACAGGTACATCACCGTCGAATTGTCTTGGAGCGCAAGGAAGCCGTGCGCCAAGCCCTCCGAAATGTAAATCGTCTTGTGATTCAGGTCGTCGAGCAGAACCGAATCCCACTGGCCGAATGTGGGTGAGCCCACCCGGATGTCGACCACCACATCGAACACCGAGCCGGACACGCAGGTCACGTATTTGGCCTGGCTCGGGGGAACCTGGGCGAAGTGCAGGCCACGTAGCACGCCGGCGGACGACACCGAACAGTTGGCCTGCCGGACGTCCAGGCGGTGACCGGCGAAGCCGGTGAAGTCGTGGTCGGTGAGCCACTCGAAGAGCAGGCCCCGGGAGTCGCCATGAAGGGCGGGGGTGATCTCCCAGGTGCCGGGGATGTCGAGTTCGCGAACCTTCATCTTATTGACCACGTCCTTCATAACGGGCTTCCGCGGCGTCCTTCAGAGGGCGCCACCACGATTCGTTCGCACGATACCAGTCGATGGTGGCGCTCAAGCCCTCCTCGAAGTCGGTATGCTTTGGCGCCCAGCACAATTCGTCGTAGAGCATCGACGGGTCGATGGCGTAGCGCAAGTCGTGGCCGACGCGGTCGGTCACGTGGTCGAAGTCGTCGGGTTCGCGGCCCATCATCTTCAGCAGCGTGCGCAGCACGCTGAGGTTGTCGCGTTCGCCCTCCGAGCTGATCAGGTAGGTGCGGCCGATTTCGCCCTTTTCCAGGATGCGCCGCACGGCGCTGTTGTGGTCGTCGACGTGGATCCAGTCGCGGACGTTGGCGCCGCTGCCGTACAGCTTGGGCCGCCGGCCGGTGAGCACGTTGGTGATCTGGCGCGGGATGAACTTCTCGACGTGCTGATACGGGCCGTAGTTGTTGGAGCAGTTCGAGATCGTCGCGCGCACGCCGTAGGAGCGAACCCACGCCCGGACCAGCATGTCGGCTCCGGCCTTGGTGGCCGAGTACGGGCTCGACGGGTTGTAGGGCGTCGATTCGGTGAACCGGTTGGGGTCGTCGAGCTCGAGGTCGCCGTAGACCTCGTCGGTCGAAATGTGGTGCAACCGCACGCCGTGGCGCCGGACGGCTTCCAGGATGGTGAACGTGCCGACCACGTTCGTGTGCAGGAACGGGCCCGGGTCGTCCAGCGCGTTGTCCACGTGGCTTTCCGCGGCGAAGTGCACGACCGCGTCGGACTCGGCGACCAGCCCGGAGACCAGCTCGGTGTCGCAGATGTCCCCGACGACCAGCCGAATGGCGTCCTCGACGTCGGCCAGCGACTCCCGCCGCCCGGCGTAGGTCAGGGCGTCGAGCACCGTCACCGAGTCCTCGGGGTGTTCGCGGACGGTGCTGTGCACGAAGTTCGCGCCGATGAACCCCGCGCCGCCGGTGACCAGTAACCGCATGGTCAAACCCTAACCGAGCGGACGGGTCAGCTTGCGGCAGTCAGCCCCAGCGGCCCGGCCAGTTCGCTCAGCGCCGAAACGAGCGCGTCGTCGTCCTGGCTGTCCAGCACCTGGATGGCCACGTGGTCGGCTCCGGCGTCGCAGTGTTCGCGGAGTCGCTGCGCGATGGCCTCCGGCGTGCCATACGCGACCACCGCGTCGATCAGCCGGTTGCTGCCCGGCTTGCGGACGTCGGCTTCGGTGAACCCGAGCCGCAGCCAGTTGTTCACGTAGTTACTCAGGTCCAGGTAGAAGTCGGCATACCTGCGCCCGATGGCGCGGGCTGCCTCCGCCCCTTCTTGGTCCGGGGTAGTCAGCACCACCTTGTGTTCGGGCGCGAGGAACACGGACTTGCCAACCAGTTCGCGGGCCTTGGCCGTGTGTTCCGGTGTGGTCAGATACGGGTGCGCGCCGGCGCTGCGCTGGGCCGCCAGCCGCAGCACGCGCGGCCCGAGCGCGGCGAGCACGCGGCGGCTGGTGGGCACCATCGCGGCGTCGAGCTCGTCGAGGTAGGAGGCCAGCGCGTCGTACGGCTTGACGTACTCCTGGGTGTGCTCGGGATGCCCGACGCCGACCCCGAGCAAAAACCTTCCGGGATAAGCCTTTTCGATGCGCTGGAAGGACCGGGCGACGGCCGCGGCCTGCGCCGTCCAGATGTTGATGATCCCGGTGGCCAGCTGCAGCGAGGAGGTCTGCGCCAGGGCCGGTTCCACCCACGACAGCTCGGCGTCCGGCGAACCACCGATCCAGGCGGCGCCGTAGCCGAGTGACTCGATCCGCGCCGCCAGTTCTGCGGTGATGGATCGGCTGGGCAGCCAGACGCCGAACCGGCCCAGGTCGGGTTTGAGTGCTACTGCCTCGGTCGTCTACGTCCCCTCCCGCGTCTGTCAGCTCAGTCCGAGCGGCCCCGCCAATTCGGCCAACGCCGGCACCAGGTTTTCATCCTTCGTCAGGACCTGCACCGGCACGTGGTCGGCCCCCGCGTCGAGGTGCTCTTTCAATCGGGCCGCGATCGCCTCCGGCGTGCCGTAGGCGACCAACGAGTCGATCAGGCGGTCGCTGCCCGGCTTGATGACTTCCTCGTCGGTGAAACCGAGCCGTTTCCAGTTGTTGCGGTAGTTGGCCAGTTGGAAATAGATGTCGAGCGCCCTGCGGCCCACCGTGCGGGCCTTCTCGACGTCGGTGGTCAGCACGGCTTTGTGTTCGGGCGCCAGGAACGCCGACGGGCCGATCAGCTCGCGCGCCTGCGCGGTGTGTTCGGGGGTGGTGAGGTACGGGTGCGCCCCGGCGGCGCGCTCCGCGGACAGCTTGAGTACCCGGGGTCCGAGCGCGGCCACCACGCGGCGGTGGGCGGGCACGCCGTAGTCGTCGAGTTGTTGCAGGTACTCGGCCAGCGCGTCGTAGGGCTTGCGGTACTCCGCGTGCGCCTCGGGATGGCCGACGCCGATGCCCAACAGGAAGCGGCCGGGGTAGGCCTTGTCGATGCGGTGGAATGACTCGGCCACCGGCTTGGCCGCGGCCGTCCAGATGTTGACGATGCCGGTGGCCACCTGCAGGGTGGTCGTCGCTTCGAGGATGGGCTCCACCCAGGCCAGCTCGGCGGGGGGAGAGCCGCCCACCCAGACGGCCCCGTAGCCCAGGGCTTCGATGTCTTTGGCTTGTTCAGGCGTGACGCCGCGTCCGAACGATCCGAACCGGCCGAGGTTGGGCTTGCTCGCTGCATCGGTCATGGTTGTTCCCAACCGGCGCGGCGGCGGCCCTATTCCACCGATTCGACCGGCTCCGGGTCCGCGACCGGCGGGACTTCCAGCGGTAGCAGCACGATGAACCGGGTGTCGCCGGGCACCGATTCGACGCGCAGGTCCCCGCGATGCTTCTTGACGACGATGTTGAACGCCAGGTCCAGCCCGAGGCCGGTGCCCTCGCCGAACGGCTTGGTGGTGAAGAACGGCTCGAAGATGTGCTCGCGGGCTTCCTCGGGCACCCCGGGCCCGGTGTCGCAGATCTCGACGCGAACCATGTTCTCGCCCTCCCGGCAGGTGCGGACGGTCAGCGTGCCGCCCGTGTCGCGCATCGCGGCGATGGCGTTGTCGATGATGTTGGTCCACACCTGGTTGAGATCACCTGGGTAGCAGGGAATTTCGGGAAGCGACTGGTCGAAATCCTTCACCAGGGTGATCGCTTTGGTGCCCTTGCTTCCGTCCTTGGTCAACCGGTCGGCGAACATCACCAGTGTGGAGCGCAGCAATTCGTGGATGTTGGCCACCTGGAACGGGGCGCGGTCCAGCTGCGAATACTGCTTGGCGTCGGCGACCAACGCCGAAATCCGCTTGCTCGCTTCCAAAATCTGGTTCATCAGCAGCTCGCTCTCGATGGTGTAGTTGATCCAGCCGATCGCCTCCTCCAGCGATGTCGACGCGAGTTCTTCGCTGACCGTGGAAATCCGCTCCAGCCAGTCGGTGTCGATGCCGCCCTCGACGAACGTCGGCGCGATGTCCCAGCCGCCCTCGACGCCGTGCTCTTCCAGCCAGTCGCCGACGGCGTCCTCGCGGTCGGCGGTTTCCATCGCGCTCAGGTGTTCCGTCGCCGACTTGGCGACCTGCTCGGCCACCCCTTGCTGGAGGTGGACCAGGGCGCTGAGTGCCTCGGGGCTGACGGTGCCGTCGGCGAGCATGGCCAGCTTGCCCCGCATGCCGGCGACCCGGCCGCGCAGATCGGCGGCCGCGCGGGCGATGGCCGCCGCGGGGTTGTTCAGCTGGTGGGTCAGCCCGGCCGACAGCCGGCCCAGCGCGAGCAGCTTCTCCCGGTTGTCGATGATCCGCCGGGTCCGGTCGGTGCCGACGGCGATGCCGTCGAGCAGGTGGACGGCCATCGGGAACTGGTCCTTCATGAACTGGGCGAACACGGGTGCGTCCATGACGAAGAACCGCGACGGCTTGGTCACGTGCACCGAGGCGTCGTAGCTCTTCTGCTTGCCGCCGGTGAACGCCCGCCAGGCGCCGCAGTAGACGCCGCGCTGCGAGGTGCGGTTGGTTTCGATGTCCTGGCCGCCCGAGAGCTTGGACATCGTCAACTCGCCCTGGATCAGGACGTAGAAGCAGGTCGCCGGCTCGCCTTCGACGCAGATGGGGCCCGGTTCGTAGTTCTCGATGTGCCCAGCTGCGCACAGCACCGCGAGCTGCTCGTCGGTGAGCGCCTCGAACAGGAACAGGCTGCGCAGCTCGTCGGGCTGGCAGGGTGTCTTGGCCGTCATGACTCGGCCAGGTAGCGGTGCACCAGCATGACGGCCATCGATCCCTCGCCGACCGCGGCCGCGACGCGCTTGGCGGATTCGGCCCGCACGTCGCCGGTGGCGAATACGCCCGGCACGCTGGTCTCCAGGTGATGCGGCGGGCGGTCGAGCGTCCACCCGCACACGTTGCGCAGGTCCGGGCCGGTGAGGACGAAGCCGTGGTCGTCGCGCGCGAGCACCCCGTCCAGCCATTCGGTGCGCGGCGCGGCGCCGATGAAGATGAACATCCGGGCGCAGGTGACGTCCTCGGTCTCCCCGGTCTGGTTGTCGACCAGGGTCAGCCGCTCCAGGTGGTCCTCGCCGACGGCGCGCCGCACCTCGGTGCAGGTGCGGACGGTGATGTTGGGCCGCCGCTGGATCTGCTGAATGAGGTAGTAGGACATCGACGCGTCCAGCGACGGGCCGCGCACCACGATGGTCACCGACTTCGCCTCGCGGGACAGGTACATCGCGGCCTGGCCGGCGGAGTTGGCCCCACCGACGACGTAGACCTCCTCGCCCGCGCACTCCGAGGCGATCGAGACGGCCGCCCCGTAGTAGACGCCCTTGCCGGTCAGCTCGCCGCAGCCCTCGGCCTGGTGCTCGCGGTAGGTGACGCCGGTGGCCAGGATGACCGCGTGCGCGTCGATCGAGCCGCCGTCGGCGAACCGCACGGTGCGCTTGGGACCGTTGACCTCCAGCGCCGTGGCGGAGCGGGCGGTGATCAGCTCGGCCCCGAACTTCTCGGCCTGCCGACGGGCGCGCTCCGCCAACTGGCCGCCCGACACGCCGTCGGGGAAGCCGAGGTAGTTCTCGATGCGTGAACTCTGGCCCGCCTGCCCGCCCGTCGCGGTGCGCTCGATCAGCACCGTGCGCAACCCCTCCGAGGCGCCGTAGACGGCGGCGGCCAGGCCCGCGGGCCCGCCGCCGATGACGATCAGGTCGTAGAACTCCTGCGATGGCGTGGTGGTCAGGCCCAGGGTGTCGGCCAGCTGGGCGTCGGTGGGTTCGACCAGGGTGTCGCCGCGTTCGGTGACGACGACGGGCAGCCGCAGGCCGTCCTCGCCGGCGGCCTTGAGCAGCCGCTCGCCGTCGGGATCGTCGGCCATGAACCACGAGTAGTGCAGCCCGTTGCGGGCCAGGAAGTCGCGCACCTGCCAGGACCGCTCCGACCAGCGGTGCCCGATCACCTTGGTGTGCGGGATCGGGTGTTCGGGGGCCGACCGCCAGGCATCCAGCAGGCCGTCGATCACCGGGTAGAACTTCTCCTGCGGCGGGTCCCACGGCTTGAGCAGGTAGTGGTCGAGGTCGACGACGTTGATCGCGTCGATGGCGGCGTGGGTGTCGGCGTACGCGGTCAGCAGCACGCGGCGCGCGGCGGGGTACAGGTCCATCGCCTGCTCGAGGAACTCGATGCCGCTCATCTGCGGCATCCGGTAGTCGGCGATGAGCACCGCCACGGTCTCGCCGCGCAGCTTGAGCTCCTTGAGCGTCTCCAAGGCGTCGGGACCGGACTCGGCGCGCACGACCCGGTGCCGGTCGCCGTATTGGCGGCGAAGGTCACGGGCGACCGCGCGCGAGACGGAGGGATCGTCATCGACGGTCAGCAACACCGGCTTGCGAGGCTGGGCGGAGGGTTCGGCGGGACTCGCGGGGCTCGTCATCGGAGTTAAGTATGCCCTCGTCAGGGCCCTCGCGGCAGGTCGAGGAGGCCGGGCGGATTTCGCTGCCGGCGATTTTGGGTGAAGGGGCCTGACCGGGTATCGTGGGACAACGGTGCGTCATCCGCGCCGACTTTTTGCGTGCCCTGTCTGAGGAATTTCCTGTAACCGGCTCACGTTTCTAGTCGGGCGAATGCTGCGCCGGTAAGGGCGCACACAGGATACGAAACCAAAGACGAGGATTGCTGAAAAGTTATGGCCAAGAAGGACGGTGCCATAGAGGTCGAGGGCCGCGTGGTCGAGCCCCTGCCCAATGCGATGTTCCGCATTGAGCTGGAGAACGGTCACAAAGTGCTCGCCCACATCAGCGGCAAGATGCGGCAGCACTACATCCGCATCCTGCCCGAGGACCGGGTGGTGGTGGAGCTGTCTCCCTACGACCTGTCCCGGGGCCGCATCGTGTACCGGTACAAGTAAGCCCGAATAAGACAACGAGAAAGAACAGGATCGAACAGCCGTGAAGGTGAACCCGAGCGTCAAGCCAATCTGTGACAAGTGCAGGGTGATCCGTCGGCATGGGCGGGTCATGGTGATCTGCTCCGATCCGCGCCACAAGCAGCGCCAGGGCTGATCCGGCGGCGATCGCAAGCGCGGCGTAGCCGGGCGATGCGGGTCGCAGCCATCAAGGCCGGCTCTGCCCAACACAACTGAATGCAGACCTCCCAGCACCACTGAGCGAGTACGTCGCTCATCCACGCCCGGACGGAGGCCGGGCCCCGTCTCAAGACGGGAACGAACTGGGATCAGACCTCCGCTTAGAAAAAGAGGAAACGCCACCTATGGCTCGATTAGTAGGCGTCGATCTGCCGCGCGACAAGCGGATGGAGATCGCGCTGACCTACATTTTCGGCGTCGGCCGTACCCGGTCGAACGAGATCCTGGCAGCTACTGGGATCGACAAGGACCTGCGCACCAGGGACCTGACCGATGACCAGCTGACCCACTTGCGTGACTACATCGAAGCGAACCTCAAGGTTGAGGGTGACCTGCGCCGCGAGGTGCAGGCCGACATTCGCCGCAAGATCGAGATCGGCTGCTACCAGGGCCTGCGGCACCGCCGCGGCCTGCCGGTGCGCGGCCAGCGGACCAAGACCAATGCGCGCACCCGCAAGGGCCCGAAGCGCACCATCGCCGGCAAGAAGAAGGCCAGGTAATCGCCCATGCCACCAGCCAAGAAGGCAGCGTCTGCCCCCAAGAAGGGGCAGAAGACCCGCAAGCGGGAAAAGAAGAACATCCCGCACGGTGCCGCGCACATCAAGAGCACGTTCAACAACACGATCGTGAGCATCACCGACCCCCAGGGCAACGTCATCGCCTGGGCGTCGTCGGGCCACGTCGGCTTCAAGGGCTCGCGGAAATCGACCCCGTTCGCCGCTCAGCTGGCCGCCGAGAACGCGGCGCGCAAGGCGCAGGAGCACGGTGTGCGCAAGGTCGACGTGTTCGTGAAGGGCCCGGGCTCGGGCCGGGAGACGGCGATCCGTTCGCTGCAGGCCGCGGGCCTCGAGGTCGGCGCGATCTCCGACGTCACCCCCCAGCCCCACAACGGCTGCCGTCCGCCGAAGCGCAGAAGGGTCTAGGACACAATCATGGCTCGTTACACCGGACCCATCACCCGCAAGTCGCGCCGGCTGCGCACCGACCTCGTCGGTGGCGACCAGGCGTTCGAGAAGCGCCCCTACCCGCCCGGCCAGCACGGCCGCGCGCGGATCAAGGAGAGCGAATACCTGCAGCAGCTGCAGGAGAAGCAGAAGGCCCGCTTCACCTACGGCGTGATGGAGAAGCAGTTCCGCCGCTACTACGAAGAGGCCACCCGGCAGCCCGGCAAGACGGGTGAGGAGCTGCTCAAGATCCTGGAAAGCCGGCTGGACAACGTCGTGTACCGCGCGGGGCTGGCCCGCACGCGCCGGATGGCCCGCCAGCTGGTCAGCCACGGCCACTTCAGCGTCAACGGCGTGCACGTCAACGTGCCCAGCTACCGGGTGTCGCAGTACGACATCATCGACGTGCGGGACGGCTCGCTGAACACGGTGCCGTTCCAGATCGCGCGGGAGACGGCGGGCGACCGCCCGATCCCGAGCTGGCTGCAGGTGGTCGGCGAGCGCCAGCGCATCCTGATTCACCAGCTGCCCGAGCGGGCTCAGATCGACGTGCCGCTCGCCGAGCAGCTGATCGTCGAGTTCTACTCGAAGTAAGAGCTTCCGCACCGACCGGTGCGGAAACCTAACGGCATCAAATAGCGGGTGCCGAGAAGGAGAAGAAGAAACACCATGCTGATCTCTCAGCGACCCACCCTGTCGGAGGAAGTCCTCACCGACAACCGCTCGCAGTTCGTGATCGAGCCCCTGGAGCCCGGATTCGGTTACACCCTGGGCAATTCGCTGCGGCGCACGCTGCTGTCGTCGATTCCCGGCGCGGCCGTCACCAGCATCCGCATCGACGGCGTGCTGCACGAGTTCACCACCGTCGCCGGGGTGAAGGAAGACGTCACCGCGATCATCCTGAACCTCAAGGGCCTGGTGGTGTCCTCGGAGGAGGACGAGCCGGTCACCATGTACCTGCGCAAGCAGGGCCCGGGCGCGGTCACCGCGGGCGACATCGTGCCGCCCGCCGGCGTCACGGTGCACAACCCCGACATGCACATCGCGACCCTGAACGACAAGGGCAAGCTCGAGGTCGAGCTCGTCGTCGAGCGTGGCCGTGGCTACGTCCCGGCGGTGCAGAACCGGGCCTCCGGGGCCGAAATCGGCCGCATCCCGGTCGATTCCATCTACTCGCCGGTGCTCAAGGTGACCTACAAGGTCGACGCGACCCGTGTCGAGCAGCGCACCGACTTCGACAAGCTGATCCTGGACGTCGAGACCAAGAGCTCGATCACCCCGCGCGACGCGCTGGCGTCGGCCGGTAAGACCCTGGTCGAATTGTTCGGCCTGGCACGCGAACTCAACGTCGAGGCCGAGGGCATCGAGATCGGGCCGTCGCCCGCCGAGGCCGACCACATCGCGTCGTTCGCGCTGCCGATCGACGACCTGGACCTCACCGTGCGGTCCTACAACTGCCTCAAGCGCGAGGGCGTGCACACCGTCGGCGAGCTGGTCAGCCGCACCGAGTCCGACCTGCTCGACATCCGCAACTTCGGCCAGAAGTCCATCGACGAGGTGAAGGTCAAGCTGCACCAGCTGGGCCTGTCGCTCAAGGACAGCCCGCCGAGCTTCGACCCGTCGCAGGTCGCCGGCTACGACGTGGCCACGGGCACCTGGTCCACCGAGGGCGCCTACGACGACCAGGACTACGCGGAAACCGAACAGCTGTAATGGCCGTCCGGTGACGATGCGGCCGTGCAGCGGCCGCCGAGGAACCGGACACAACTAGAGAAGTCCGTCCCGGCCCTACCTGATACGGGGGCCGGCCCCACTTAGGAGATAGTGCAATGCCCAAGCCCACCAAGGGTCCTCGCCTCGGCGGGTCGTCTTCGCACCAGAAGGCGCTGCTGGCCAACCTGGCCACGTCGCTGTTCGAGCACAACCAGATCAAGACGACCGAGCCGAAGGCGCGCGCGCTGCGTCCGTACGCCGAGAAGCTGATCACGCACGCGAAGAAGGGCACGCTGCACAACCGTCGCGAGGTGATGAAGAAGATCCGCGACAAGGACGTGGTGCACAAGCTGTTCGACGAGATCGGGCCGTTCTTCGCCGACCGCAACGGCGGCTACACCCGCATCATCAAGGTCGAGCCGCGCAAGGGCGACAACGCCCCGATGGCGGTGATCCAGCTGGTGCTGGAGAAGACGGTGACGTCGGAGGCCGAGCGGGCGCGCCGGGCGAAGACGCCCAAGAAGGCTGATGCGCCCGTGGCGGCAGCGGCGGCGCCTCAGGCGGCGGTCGAGCCTGAGGAGGCCGTCGGGCCGACGGCCGAAGAGGTGACCGAGCCGGCCGGTACTTCGGAAGCTTCAGAGCCTTCGGAAACCGGGGAATCCACGGAGGCCCAGGCCAAGGCCGAGGAAAAGCACGACGAGGCCATCGAGGCGCGGGCCGAGGCCGAGAAGGCCGAAGAGGCCGACGAGGCTGACGAGAGTTAACGACTCGGATTCTCAGGTCCGTCTGCGGCTCGACATCGCCTATGACGGAACGGAATTCGCGGGCTGGGCGGCTCAGGCCGGCCAGCGCACCGTGGCGGGAGTGCTCGACGAGGCGCTGACCACCCTGTTCCGCACCCCGGTACGGCTGCGCGCCGCCGGCCGCACGGACACCGGCGTGCACGCCACCGGGCAGGTGGCCCACCTCGACGTGCCGCTGGACGCGCTGCCCAACGCCTACCCGCGCTCGCCGCACGTCGGCGAGCCGGAGTTCCGGCCGCTGGTGCGCCGGCTCGGCCGGTTCTTGCCCACGGACGTGCGGGTGCTCGACATCAGGCGCGCCCCTGGGGGTTTCGACGCCCGGTTCTCGGCGCTGCGGCGCCATTATGCGTATCGGCTGTCGACCGCGCCCTACGGGGTGCAGCCGCAGCTGGCCCGCTACGTCACCGCTTGGCCGCGGCCGCTGGACGTCGACGCGATGGCCGCCGCCTCCCGAGAGCTGGTGGGCCTGCACGACTTCGCCGGGTTCTGCCGGCACCGGCCCAACGCCACCACCATTCGCGACCTGCAGCGCCTTCAGTGGTCACGCGACGGCGACCTGATCACCGCGCAGGTGACCGCCGACGCGTTCTGCTGGTCGATGGTGCGCTCGCTGGTCGGGGCGCTGCTGGCCGTGGGCGAGCACCGGCGGCCGGTGTCCTGGTGCCGCGAATTGCTCAGCGCCACAAGCCGATCCAGTGATTTCGCGGCCGCGCCGCCGCACGGTCTGACGCTGGTGAGCGTCGACTATCCGCCCGACGATCAGCTCGAAGCGCGCAACCTGATCACCCGGGACCTGCGCACGCGCTAAACCTTCTTCGCGACGAAATTCGCGGCCTGGTTGGTCAATCCGGGCACATAGCTCAGATGGGACGCCCAGCGGGTTCCGGGCGAGCAGATCGGGTCGCCCGGGTTGCACAGGTCGATGGTCTTGCCGTCGAATTCCGGGGTGAGGGCGCTCATCAGCTGACCCGCCCGGGCGGACGGGTTGCCGAACAGGGCGACGGCGGCCACATGGTCGGCGGCCGCGGCCGGCAGCGGCTGACGGAAGCCGAGGCCGGGTAGCGGTGCGGCCGTGACGATGTCGATGACGGCCGCGCCTTGCGAGTATCCGCCGAGCACCAGCTTGGTGTTGGGGCAGTTACCGGCCATCTGCTGGATGTGGTTGCTGGCGTCGTTGGCCCCGTCGGCCGCGGCGAGGAAGTCCTTGTTGGCCGGGTAGTTCACCCCATAGGAGCCAACGCTTTTGGAAGTCTGCTGGCGCAGCGCGTTGACGAAGGCGGCGCCGACCTTGCCGACGCCGGGCGGCTCGTCGGTGCCGCGGGCAAACACCACCTCAACGCCGGGGCACGAGGCGAAGGCCTGCGGAAGCAGTTGGGGAGCAACCACTATCGCGGCGCCCGCGAGCAGCCCGGCGCCCATTGTCAGTGGAATGAGCCGCACCCCACGATGTTAGGGGCGCGTTGGTCGCGGGCCGGTAACGATTCAGACGAGAGGTGCTTGCGGAGTCACCGTGGTCGGCGTCGCCGGCGTGGGCGCGGGACCGGTGTCGCCGTGGATCGACGGCGGCGAGCCGGGCGGGGTCTGCCCGTTGACCGGCGACGGCGTCCCACCGGGAACGGGGCCCAGCGGCGGCCCGAACGCGGGGCTGGACGGGCTGGAGCCGGCCAGTTTCTGGGCGACGAACGCCGCGGCCTGGGTGGTGTACACGGGGACGTAGCCCTCGGTGTGCCCGCTCCACTCGTTACCGGGACCGGCGTGGCAGATCGGGTCGTTGGGGTTGCAGTAGTCGGCGGCCTTCGACCCCAGCAGCGCGCTCTGGGTGGGCAGCGTGCCGCCGGCGCGGTCGGCCACGTCACCGAACGTGACCACGGCCGCGATGTTGTTGGCGTACTGCTCGGGCAGCTTGTTGCCCCAGCTGATGCCGCCGATCGGGACGCCGGCCACGATGTCCATCACCGATGCGCCCTGCGAGTAGCCGCCCAGCACGATCTTGGTGTTCGGGCAGGTTTCGACGCTCTTCTTGACCCGGTCGATGGTGTCGTTGGCGCCGTCACCGCCGTGCAGCTGCAGCTTGCTGGCCGCGTAGTTCACCCCGTAGGGGAGGATGTTGAGGTGGGTCTGCTCGCGCAGTGAGTCGACCAACGCGTCGCCGACCCGGCCCAGGCCCGGGGGCTCGTTGGTGCCGCGGGCGAAGATGACCTCGACGTCCGGGCAGTCGAAAGCGGAGGCTGTCGGCGCCGCGGCGGGGGACAGCAGCAGGCCAGACGCGGTGACCAGCGCGGAGGCCCCCAGACCCACGCAGCGACCTATCCGGTGAGAAAACACGCCGTAACTTTACCTACCCTAAGCACGGTTCGAAAGTTCGCTGGCCTGTGGATCAATTAAGCGGCCCGACCTATGCCCGCTTTAGCGTGTGTGCAACAACTGCGCAGGGTAGGGGGACCAGTGCCGCGTCAGCCGACCACCGGGCTGCAGGTCAGCGGCTACCTATTCCTGCTGCGTCGCCTCGAATGCGCGTTGCTGGGCGGGGATGTCCACACCCTCAGCGATCGCACGCGGGCGCGAACGCCGGCGCTGACGATCGGGTGCATCCTGGCCGCGATCGCCGTCGCGGCGGCCGCGGCCCTTGCTTTGCTGCGGCCCCGGGTGGCGCTGGATGGCGCGCAACTGGTGATGGGACAAGAGTCCGGGGCTCTCTACGTGCGGGTGGGCGACACCTGGCATCCGGTGCTGAACCTAGCGTCGGCGCGGTTGATCGCGGCGACGGCGGCCAAACCCCAGCCTGTGCCGGAAGCGGACCTGGCCCGCGCCAAACGCGGACCGCCGCTGGGTATCCCGGGCGCGCCGCAGCTGATCGGGGAGCCGTTGAAGGCGGACGAGTCGGCCTGGGCGATCTGCGATACGGACCACGCTGGCACCACGACCGTCCTCGTGGGCCGCACGGACGACGCGGCGGCCCGCCGCTTGAGCGCCGGCGAGGCCGTCCTGGTCGCGTCCGGCCCGGGTTCGCCCGCCTACCTGCTCTATAACGGGCAGCGGGCCGTGCTGGACCTCGCCGACTCCGCGGTGACGCGCGCTTTCCGGCTTGAGCGCCGCGCGCCGCGACCCGTTTCGCCGGCGTTGCTGGGCGCCATCCCCGAGGCGCCACCGATCAGCGCGCCGCGGATCCGGGGCGCGGGCGAGAAGGCGGCGGGATTGCCGGGGTTCACGATCGGCAGCGTGGTGCGCATCACGCGGGCCGGCGGTGACGAGTATTACGCGGTGCTCGCCGCCGGGATTCAGCGCATCGGACAACTGGCTGCCGATCTCCTGCGCTTCAGCAACCCGCAGCGCACCAGCAACGCCGTGACGGTCGCACCCGACGCGATCCGCGCCGCTCCGATCGTCGACGCGCTGCCGGTGGGTAGCTTCCCCGACCGGGCGCCGACACTGCCGGACGACAACGGCACGTTGTGCGTCTCATGGCAGGCGGCGCCATCCGGCCAGGCCGGTGCCGCGCTTCTCACCGGCAACCGAGTGCCGTTGCCGCCCGGTCAGGCGCCGGTGACCTTGTCACGGGCCGACGGGCCCGGCCCCGCGCTGGACGCCGTGTACGTGCCGCCCGGCCGGAGCGCCTACGTGCGAGTCGGCACGCGGTACCTGGTCACCGACACCGGAGCGCGGTTCCCGATCCACGACGACGACGCCGCGCGGGACCTTGGGCTGCCGGCGGCGATCCCGGCGCCGTGGCCGATCCTGCAGACCCTTCCCGCCGGCCCCGAGCTCAGCAGACAACAGGCGTCAACCGCCCGCGACTTCGTCCCGGCCCCTTAGTCGGCCCCTCGCCACACCGACGGCCAGCGCGATGCCCAATCCCGCGAGGCAGACGACGACGCCGCGCAGTGCGGTGTGCCGGGCGCGCGCGTTCGGCGGCGCGGCCGCCGGGGGCGCGGCGATAGGCGCCGGGTCCGGCGTCGGCGTGGACTCCGGTGCAACGACATCGGTGCTCACCGCCGCCAGGGCGTCGATCGTGCCGTGACCGACGAGCGGATCCCACCCGGCCGGCGGGTGATGCGACGTCGACTCGATGCGCTGCATCACCTGCCGAGCGGTCAGCACCGGAAACCGGGCCCGGATCAGGGCGGCCAGCCCACTGACGACCGGCGCGGCATAACTGGTGCCGGACACCGGCGCCGAGCCCAGCGGCGTGACCGCCTCGCCGGGGGCGGCGACGTCGACCCAGGGCCCGGCGAGGGTGAATGCCGACGGCGCCCCCTCGTCGTTCACCGAACCGACGGTGAGCACGTAGTCGTCGTACCACGCCGGACTGACCGCGACCGTGACGGTTTCCCAAGTGGCGTCCAAGCGCTGCGGAGGGCACTGCGCGGCGCTGCCCGTGTTGCCGGCCGCGGCGACGACGACCACGTTCTTGATGTCCACTGCGTAGGCCAGCGCGGCGCCGAGCGCGCGGTCATCGAGCGTCGCGGCAGCCGGAACGCAGGCGACCGAGGAGATGTTGATCACCGAGGCACCCAGATCCGCGGCGGTGCGGACGGCCTTCGCCATGGTCTCGACGTCGCCGACGCCGGTGCGGGACCGATCGCTGGCGGGGGAGAACTTCGCGCTGGACTGGCGAATGCTGATCAGGGTGGCTTCGGGCGCAACGCCGCTGAATCCGGACACGCTCGAATCC
Source organism: Mycobacterium sp. E3305 (assembly GCF_001666785.1). Lineage (NCBI taxonomy): Bacteria > Bacillati > Actinomycetota > Actinomycetes > Mycobacteriales > Mycobacteriaceae > Mycobacterium > Mycobacterium sp. E3305. Next base: position 66,626 of record NZ_LZJA01000154.1, read on the forward strand.
CGTTCCGCTGCAACGATTCCGGCGACCAGGGTGCCGTGCGCGTCGCAATCCTGGGTGCCGTCGCCGTTGGAGACGTAGTCACCGCCCGGCACCACGTTCGGCAGCGCTCGCTGCGGCGAAACGCCGGTGTCGATGACCGCGACCCGTTGCCCGGCGCCGCGGGTCAGCGGCCAGACCCGCGACAGGTCGAGGATGTCGGGCGGCCGGTTGGGTGCCGGTCCCGTCGTCACGGCCGCGCACACCTCACGTTGCACCGTCGGAAACGCGGCCGCGGGTCGCGCCGGCTTCGGTAACCATTTGTCGTCGATCTGCGGCGGCGAAACCGCCTGCGCGGTCGGTGCTGCAAGCGGCGACACCAGCGCCCAGACCAACGGGAGGCACGCGATGGGAGACAACCTCACCGGAAATGCAATCCCCGGACGGCCCCGTACAGTCCGCAGATCCAGCAGGTCAGCGGGGCGGTGGCAACCAGCGCGAGCCACTCCAGGGCGTCGGCGGCTCGGCACAATACGCGTGGAGTCGAGATAGCGGGCGCGACGAAGCCGAAATAGACGGCCCCGGCTGCCAGCGTTGCCGTCGCCGCGGCCACCCCAGGCCCGCGCCCCGGCGCACTCGAGACGGCTACACCGAACGTCGTTCCTACGACGGCGATTCCGGCGATCACCAGCGTCAGCATTCTGGCGTTATCACTAGTACGCGCACGCAGCAGTAGCAACGCGCCGGTGATGCTGCCAAACGCGATGCAAGACAAGCGCGGTGCGCCGGCCAGGACGGTGACGACGGCGCCGACGGCCGCCGACGACGCGAACGCGGCAAGCAGGCTCGACGCCCAGGCGTCGGCGCGGAGTGCGCGCGCCACCAGGTGCGTCCCGTTTGCTTCGGTCTCGTCGGATCCAGCCATCGGCCGCACCCGGGGCGATAGCCCCGCCAGCACGATCGACAGCCGCGCCGCTACTCCAAGCAGGCCAAGCGATGTCAGCGCCGATGCCGCGCCGACCGCGTACGGCGGTGCGCCGGTGATCGCCCCCACCAAAGCGGCGATCGCGACGATCGTCGCGGCGCACGACACGGCGGTCAGCACGACGACGGCGCAACGCGAGGCCCGGATCGCCAGCACGCAGGTGGCCGCCGCCGCCGTCGCGGCCAGCAACACGTTGCATACCCCCGGCCCGCCGGGCACCGCCAAAAAGCCGCCAACCGCCGCGAATGTCGTTGCCATCGCGTTGAGCGCCAGCCCGGCGACCGCATCGCGGCGGAACCGGTGCGTCAAGGCGGCCGACACGAGGGCGATCGCGGCCAAGATCACCAACACGCCCACCGTCGCATGGCGATCACGGTCGGCGCCGCCGCTGAGCGTGTTTCGGGTCAGGGCGAACATGCCGACGACGGTCAGGGCGTTCGCCGCCAGCGCGCCGGCGAGCCGTACCGCGAACCGGTGCCCGGTATTCGTCGTAGCGCCGGAACCCGCCAGCGCCTCGGACACGGCCTCCGCCGGATCGTGGTGCAGGAAGGGCGGCGGTGGTGGAGAACCCTGGCTCAGTAACAGAACCGCGCCGTCTCCGATGCCGTTCTGCGCCAGCGTTTTCGACGGGCCCAGAGCGGACAAGCCGGGGGGTGAAAGGTGGTAGCGCTTCGCGGTCAGACCGTCGTCGCCGTCCCGGGCCTGCAGGATGTCGACGATCGACGGCGTCAGGACGCCGACGGGGACCTCGGCCGGGAGGGCCAGGTCCGCGACGGCGGAGCCGGCATGGATTGACACCCGGCACAGCCCCAAATCGGTTGCAGGCAAACGTGACCCCTTCAGTCGTAATGCTGAGAACATAGCGACCATCCGGCAGCCGGGTGTGCCGCTGTCCACAGGTGACTTGTCGTCGAATGGGGTGCTGCCTACGGTCGTCGAACGGGAGGGACGAGATGGCCCAGGACTTCGTGCCCGAAGGGCGCCGGCGGCCGCCGGCGGTGCCGACCGCGGACCTCGTCGTCGATGCACCGCCTGAACCGCCGTCACCGGCGGCGCCTGGCCTGCTGTCCCGGTTGCTGCCCGCCGTGTTGGCGGTCGCCGGAATGGGCGTCATGGTTGCGGCGTTCGCGTCGGGCTCGGGCGGCGCCCGCACACCCATGTTCGTGACCTTCCCCGTCATGCTGCTGGCCTCGACGCTGGTGACAGCACTTTCCGGACGCGGCCGCCGCCGGGGCGGCGGGGTCGACGCCGATCGTCTCGGCTACCTCGCATACCTCAGCCGGCTGCGCAATACCGTCCTCGAAACGGCTGCCGCACAGGGTTACTCACTGACGTGGGACCACCCCGACCCGGACACGTTGTGGACACTGATCGGGGGTCGGCGGATGTGGGAGCGGCGGGCGACCGACCCCGACTTCTGCCTTGTCCGCGTCGGTGCCGGGCCCCGGCCGCTCGCCACTAGGTTGGTCGCGCCCCAGCCCGCGGACGTCACCGACCCCGTCACCGCCACCGCATTGGATCGCTTCCTGCGTACGCATGCGACGATCGTCGGGCCGATCGCCGTCCCCCTGCGCGAAAGTCCGTGCGTCACCATCGACGGCGACCCGACCGGCGCCCGCGGAACGTTGCGCGCGATCATCTGCCAACTCGCCGTCTTGCACCCTCCGGATCAGTTGCTGATCGTCGGCGTGATCGGCGACCGAGACCGTTGGCAATGGGAGTGGCTGAAATGGCTGCCGCACAACCAGCATCCGACGGCGGCCGACGGGGCGGGGCCGGCGCGGATGGTGTACCGCGACATGGACGGGGCGCGGGCCGCGCTGACCGGCGTGCGTCCGGCGCACACGGTGGTGGTCGCTGACTTGGACCGCGACGTCGAAGGGCTCGCGGGCGCGACTGTCCTTCAACTCGGCCGGGGCCGCGCCGACGCGCCGGTGACGATCACCTGTGCCGGCGAAACCCAGAGCCCGGCGCGCCCCGACCGGTTGGACCCCCAGGAGGCGCTGGTATGCGCCCGCCGGCTGGCGATACACCGGGTGGGCACGGGCCGCCGCGGCGGCGACGGGGCGGGGTGGCCGGTCCTGGCGGGAATCGACGATGTGGACGGTTTCGACCCGATCACGGTGTGGCACGCCCGAGATCACCGCGGTCGGCTCCGCACCCCGATCGGAAGCCGAGCCGACGGCGCACGGGTGGAGCTGGACATCAAGGAGGCCGCGGACGCCGGCGTGGGACCACACGGGCTGTGCGTCGGGGCCACCGGCTCCGGCAAGTCGGAGCTGTTGCGCACGATCGCACTGGGCATGATGGTGCGCAACTCTCCCGAAGTGCTGAATCTGCTGCTCATCGACTTCAAAGGTGGCGCAACATTTCTCGACTATGCGCGGGCCCCACACGTGGCCGCGGTCATCACGAACCTCGCCGACGAGGCGCCGTTGGTCGCCAGGATGCGCGACGCCCTGGCCGGTGAGATGAATCGTCGGCAACGGCTGCTGCGGGCGTCCGGCCATATCAGCGCAGCGGCGTACGAGCAAGCGCGCCGGGCGGGCGCCAGGTCGGCCGCCCTGCCCAGCCTGTTCATCATCGTCGACGAGTTCTCCGAGTTGCTCACTCAGCATCCGGATTTCACCGACATGTTCGTGGCGATCGGGCGGCTCGGCCGATCGTTGGGCATGCACCTGCTACTGGCGAGCCAACGGCTCGACGAGGGCCGACTGCGCGGGCTCGACGCCCACCTGTCCTATCGGATCTGCTTGAAGACCCTGTCGGCCGCCGAATCACGTGCCGTGCTGGGGACCTCGGACGCGTACGAATTGCCCAACAAGCCCGGCTTGGGTTACCTGCGTACGAGCGGGGGAGAGCTCATCCGCTTCTGCGCCGCTTACGTTTCGGGGCCGGCGGCGTCCGGCGTGCCGACCACGGCATCCGTGGCGAATCCGTCCGTGCGCACGTTCGGGACCCGAAGCGTCGGCGCCATCACCCGAAGGGTCGAGGCCGGTGCGTCGTCGCCGCGGACGACGCTGCACGCCGTCCTGGACCGGCTGTGCGGGCATGGCCCGGCCGCGCACCAGGTCTGGCTGCCACCGCTGGGCCCGGCGCCCGCACTGCAAACCCTGCTCGATGCCGGTGCGCCCGAACGAGGCGTCCTGACGATTCCGCTCGGCGTCGTCGACCGGCCCTTCGAACAGCGGCGGACGCCGTTGCTGGCCGACTTGCGCGGCGCCGCAGGCAATGTCGCGGTCGTCGGGGCGCCACAGTCGGGCAAGTCGACGGCGATCCGCACGGTGATCACCGCGCTTGCGGCCACCCACTCCCCGCGGCAGGTGCAGATCTACTGCCTCGACTTCGGCGGCGGGGCGCTGACGTCGACACGGACAATCCCCCATGTCGGCGCGGTCGCTGGGAGGGCCGAACCGCGCCTCGTCGCCCGGATCGTCGCCGAATGCGAGTCGGTCATTCGTTCACGCGAGACCCTTTTCGGCGACCGTGGTGTCGGATCGATCACCGAGTACCGCCGGCTGCGCGCGCAGGGCGCGGCGCCGGACGCCGATCCGTTCGGGGATGTCTTCCTCGTCGTCGACGGCTGGGCGAGCCTGTGCCAGGAATTCGGTGCGCTGGAGCCTTCGGTGACCGCGGTTGCCTCCCAGGGGCTTTCCTTCGGCGTACACGTGGTGTTGTCCGCATCGCGGTGGGCCGAGATCAGGCCGGCGCTACGCGACCAGATCGGCACACGCATCGAGCTGAGGCTGGGTGATCCCGCCGATTCCGAGCTGGACCGGAAAGCGGCCCAACACGTTCCGCGTGGCAAACCGGGTCGCGGTCTTTCCGGCGACGGCTCGCACATGATGATCGCCCTGCCGACGGCCGAGATCGGCAGCGCTGAATCGGTCGCGCCGCCGATACCGTTGCTGCCCGCGCTGATCGAGCGTCACACGGTCGTGGAGGCGGCGGGTCCCGGCCTCGGCCAACGTATCCTGCTCGGCCTCGAGGAGCGCCGACTGCAGCCCGTGCCGTGCGAGTTCGACCGGTGGGCCCATCTTCTCGTGCTCGGCGACAAGGGATGCGGCAAGACGTCGACCCTGCGAACGCTATGCCGCGAGATCGTCCGAACGAAGACGCCGGCGCAAGCGCGCCTCGTCATCGTCGACTTTCGGCGCTCCCTGCTCGGCGTGGTCGAGTCGGAGCACCTCGGCGGGTTTGCCGTGTCGCCGGGCTCGCTGGCCGGCACGCTGCCGGATCTGCTCGACCTGCTGGAGCGGCGAATGCCCCCGGCCGACGCGAGCCAGGCGCAGCTGCGAGCCGGGTCCTGGTGGTGCGGGCCTGAGATCTACGTCGTGGTCGACGATTACGACCTGGTCGCCGGCCCGTCCGCCAACCCGCTGGCTCCGCTCACCGAATACCTGCCCTTTGCAACGGATCTGGGCTTGCACATGGCCATCGCGCGCCGAAGCGGCGGCGCCGAGCGCGCATTTTTCGAGCCCCTGCTGGCGGGCGTGCGTGAGCTCGGCTGCATGACCCTGATGATGAACGGATTCGCCGCCGACGGTGCGCCCTTCGGCTCGGGTCGGCCCGCGCCGTTGCCGCCCGGCCGCGGCGTCCTGCTCACCCGCCCGGGCGACGAACAACTTGTCCAGGTGGCCTGGAGCGCTCCGTGAACACACACCGCGCCATCATCGAAGTGGGTCCCGGCGCGATCCGCCGATTATGTTGCCGGACAAGCGCCGTCGCCGACGAGCAGACCTCCGAGATCATCGCGGCCGCGCTGAGTGCGATCGACGATCGGGTCGCGTTGGTCGGCGGGCGACCGATAGCCGTTGCGTCGCTGTGGGCGGACGCGCTGCGCTCCGTCGCCTGTACGGGCGGCAAGGGCATGGTCGTGCTACACCCGTCCTGGTGGTCGTCCTTGCGCGTCGGGGTCGTGAGCCGCGCGGCCGCCAGCGTGTCCGACGACGTGCTGGCGCGGCCCCGGTCGTGGTTGCTGAAGCGGGCCGGCGGCCCCGATGCGGACACGGCGACCGTGGTGGAGATCGCCGAGCGGATGGTGGTGGTGGGTGACGCCGCCGTCGCCATCCGGCGCGGGGCGCAATCGTGCGCCGTCGCCGACGAGGTGATCGCCGCGGTAGCGGGCCGCCCCGCGGGCGTCCTGCTGATCGACGAGCCGAGCACCATCGCCGGGTCGTCGACGCTGGCTGCGGCGATCGCCGCCGTGGCGGGCGGCAACGGGCGGACGGTGGTGCGAATCGGTGCCGCCCGGCTGGCCCGGCTCGCCCGGCTGGCGGTGTCCGATCTCGATCGGCCAGCCAAGCCGGGCGACGATCGTGGCCGACCCCGTGCGCGGACGCTCGCCGGCATCGGCGCGGCCGGCATCGTGCTGGCCGCCGCGGCCCCTGCCGGGATCAGCGCAGACCGGCCTCGTACGGTGACCGCGCCGACGGTCCAGGCCGTGCCGACCACGTTTCTGGTGGAAGGCCGGGTGGCGGTGGCGGTGCCGGCGGATTGGCCCACCCAACGGGTGGTCGCCGGGCCCGGGTCGGCGCGGATCCAGGTCACCTCCCCGTCCGACCCCGAAGTGGCGTTGCACGTCACGCAGTCACCGGTGGTGGGCGAGACGCTGAGTGGCACCGCCGAGCGGTTGCAGCAGGCGATCGACGCCGAGCCCGCGGGGGTGTTCGTCGACTTCAACCCCTCCGGCATCAGCGCAGGCAGGCCAGCGGTGACCTATCGCGAAGTGCGCGCCGCCCATCACGTGCGGTGGACGGTGCTGCTGGACGGCCCGGTGCGGATCAGCCTCGGATGCCAGAGCCGGCCCGGCGGCGAAGAGGCCGTACGCGGCGCCTGCGAGCAGGCCGTGCGGTCGGCCCACGCGGTCGGATGAACCCCGAAAATTCGGTGGAACCAAATGAGCGTTATCCGGGTCGAACTTGGTATGAGTGCACCCAACACACTGAGCACCGACTTCGACTTGATGCGGTCGGTCGCGGGCAGCACGGACGCCCGCAATGAGGAGATCCGGGCCATGCTGCAGGCGTTCATCGGCCGCATGGGTGCGGTGCCCGCGTCGGTGTGGGGCGGGGCGGCGGCCGCGCGGTTCAGGGATGTGGTGGATCGCTGGAATGCCGAGTCGTTGCGGCTCTATCACGTCCTGCACGCGATCGGCGAGACCATTCGGCAGAACGCGGCCACCCTGCAGGAGGCCGGCCATGACCACGCGGCCCACATCGCCGCCGCCGGCGGAAACCTGTGATCGGGGGATCATCAGTGGAATCAGCGTTGTCCTACAACTTCGGCGAGATCGAGTATTCGGTGCGGCAGGAAATCCACACCACATCGGCCCGCCTGAACGCCGCGCTGGATGAACTCCGGGCGCAGATCGCCCCGCTGCAGCAGCTCTGGACGCGCGAGGCTGCGGCCGCCTACCAGGTTGAGCAGCAGAAGTGGCACCAGGCGGCGAGCGCACTCAACGAGATTCTGGTCGATCTCGGCAACGCGGTGCGCGACGGCGCGGACGAGGTGGCGAACGCCGACCGGCGGGCGGCGAGCGCCTGGGGACGCTAGCCGCACCCACAGTCGTCTGTGTGGTCCCGGCGGAGGAGAGCCGCTGGGACCACACAGTCATTTTGACCTGCGGGGACGCGCATCGGTAAGCTGCTCGGTTGGCGTGCGGTACGCCGGGGCCTCGGGTCAATGTCGGTCGCCGAGACCAGCCCCACCGCGAACGCCTGATCGGCACCCGGCTCGACCCGGGATCCACCTCGAGAAAGAAAAGGTAAGCGCTGTGCCCACCTACGCGCCAAAGGCGGGTGACACCACGCGGTCGTGGTACGTCATCGACGCCACGGACGTGGTGCTTGGCCGCCTTGCCGTCGCGGCAGCCACCCTGCTGCGCGGCAAGCACAAGCCGACGTTCGCCCCCAATGTCGACGGCGGTGACTTCGTCATCGTCATCAACGCCGACAAGGTCGCCCTCTCCGGCGACAAACTGCAGAGCAAGCTGGCTTACCGCCACTCGGGGTATCCCGGCGGCCTGCACTCGCGCACCACCGGCGAGCTGATGGAAAAGCACCCCGACCGCGTCGTCGAGAAGGCGATCGTCGGCATGCTGCCCAAGAACAAACTCAGCCGTCAGATCCAGCGCAAACTCCACGTCTACGCCGGCCCGGAGCACCCGCACGCCGCTCAGAAGCCGGTTCCGTACGAGATCAAGCAGGTGGCCCAGTGACCGAAACGACCGAGGCCCTGGAAACCACGGCCACCCCGGAAACCCCCGACGTCCCGGCCGAGGCGCCCGCCCCCGCGGCCGCCGAAGCCTTCGTCTTCGACCGGCCCATCCAGACCGTCGGCCGCCGCAAGGAGGCCGTGGTGAGGGTGCGCCTGGTGCCCGGCACCGGCAAGTTCGACCTGAACGGCCGCAGCCTGGAGGATTACTTCCCCAACAAGGTGCACCAGCAGCTGATCAAGGCCCCGCTGGTCACGGTGGACCGGGTGGAGAGCTTCGACATCTTCGCCCTGCTGCACGGCGGCGGCCCGTCGGGCCAGGCCGGGGCGCTGCGGCTGGGCATCGCCCGGGCGCTGATCGTGGCGCAGCCCGAGGACCGGCCCGCGCTGAAGAAGGCCGGCTTCCTCACCCGTGACCCGCGCGCCACCGAGCGCAAGAAGTACGGCCTGAAGAAGGCCCGCAAGGCGCCTCAGTACAGCAAGCGCTGATCGACCATCACTTTCTGGCCGCAACGGGGCGTCAAACTGGGACGTTCCGCGCTTGTATCGGCGTGTCTGCGCCCAAACGCGCCCCGTTTCGGTCAGAAAAGAACGGGCACGTTAGGTGAACGACCGCCAACTGTGAGAGGTTTTTCCGCATGGGTCGACTATTCGGCACCGACGGTGTCCGCGGGGTCGCCAATCGCGAGTTGACCGCGGAGCTGGCGTTGGAGCTGGGCGCCGCCGCCGCGCGGCACCTGGCCAGCGCGGGCGGACCCGGGCGGCGCGTCGCCGTGATCGGGCGCGACCCCCGGGCCAGCGGCGAGATGCTGGAAGCCGCGGTGATCGCCGGGCTGACCAGCCAGGGCGTCGACGCTCTGCGGGTCGGGGTCCTGCCCACGCCCGCGGTGGCCTACCTGACCGGCGCGTACGACGCCGACTTCGGCGTGATGATCTCGGCGTCGCACAACCCGATGCCCGACAACGGCATCAAGATCTTCGGCCCCGGCGGCCGCAAGCTCGACGACGAAACCGAAGATCGGATCGAGGCGCTGGTCACCGCGGAAATCGGGATGCGCCCCGTCGGCGCCGGGATCGGCCGCGTCATCGACGCCGAGGACGCCGACGACCGCTACCTGCGCCACCTGAGCAAGGCCAGCACGCTGCGGCTCGACGGCCTGACCGTGGTGGTCGACTGCGCGCACGGCGCGGCCTCGTCGGTGGCGCCGCGCGCCTACCGCGCGGCCGGGGCCCGGGTCATCGCGATCAACGCCGACCCCAACGGCCTGAACATCAACGACAACTGCGGCTCCACCCACCTGGATTCGCTGCGCGCCGCGGTCATCGACCACCGCGCGGACCTGGGGCTGGCCCACGACGGGGACGCCGACCGCTGCCTGGCCATCGACGCCAACGGCGAGCTCGTCGACGGCGACGCGATCATGGTCGTGCTCGCGCTGGCCATGCGCGAGGCCGGCGAGCTGGCCTCCGACACGCTGGTGGCCACCGTGATGAGCAACCTCGGCCTGCACCTGGCCATGCGCGCCGCCGGGATCACCGTGCGCACCACCGGGGTCGGCGACCGCTACGTCCTCGAGGAGCTGCGGGCCGGCGACTACAGCCTCGGCGGCGAGCAGTCCGGGCACATCGTGATGCCCGCCCTGGGCTCCACCGGGGACGGCATCGTCACCGGGCTGCGGCTGATGACGCGCATGGTGCAGACCGGCTCGTCGCTGACCGAGCTCGCCGCGCCGATGCAGACGCTGCCGCAGGTGCTGATCAACGTCCGGGTGGCCGACAAGGACACCGCCGCCGCCGCGCCCGCCGTGCGCACCGCGGTCGGCGACGCCGAGGCCGAGCTCGGTGACACCGGCCGAATCCTGTTGCGCCCCTCCGGAACCGAGCCCGTCATCCGCGTCATGGTGGAAGCGCCCGAGGCGGACGTCGCCCAGCGCGTGGCGAACCGGGTCGCCGAGGCGGTCAGCTCCGCGCACTGAATCTCCCCGGAACCGGGGCGCGTGCCCGGGCGTCAGATTAGGCATGAGATTCGACAGGGGAACACGACCCGTCACCGTGGCCCGCACCGAGGTCGACGTCGCGGCGACGCACCGCGTGGCAGATCAGTTCCGCGCCGCCGCTGACCTTCTCGACCGCGCCCTCAGCGATCAGCTGGGCAGGCTGGCTTTCGGCGGGGCCGCCGCCGGCCGGGCACACACCGCGCGCGGCGACGCGCTGCGCGTCGAGTTGGAGCGGCTGACCGCCGAAGTGGCACAGTGGTCGCGCGCGTCCGGTGAGATCGCCAGCGCCCTGCGCGTCAGCGCCGACCGCTACGCCGACGCCGAGGCGTACGCCGCGGAACGGATCGCCTGAGCGTGGCCGAGCGGTTGGATGTCGCCGGGCGCCTCGCCGAGGGCCTGCCCGCTGTCGAGCACACCGAGCTGTACGTGCGGGCCTGCCATGCCCTTGGCTACCAACATCCCGACCTGACGGCGCATCCCGCGCAGATCCGCGACTGGTATGCCACCGAAGACGGCCTCGATCTGCGCGCCCTCGACCGCGACTGCGCGGAGCTGCGGGCGGCGGGCGAGACGGTCGCCGAGGCGTTGCGGGTGCAGCGCGCCCAGATGGCCGAGTTGGCCGCGGCGTGGGTCGGGCCCGCCGGCGACGCCGCGGTGCGGTTTGTCGAACGCCACTGCGACGCCGCCGGGGCGGTCGCCACCGAACTGCGCGCGGCCGCCCAGCGGTGCGAGTCGCTGCGCGACAACCTGTGGTACCTGGTCGATTCGAAGGTCACGACGGCCATTTCGGTCGACGACGGCACCCGGTCGCAGCGGCCGGCGTGGCTGGCCGCCGCCGCCACGGTCACGGCCGGGGCGGGGGACCGGCACGCCGCCGAGGAGATGGTGCGCGGGCAGGTGATGCCCTACGTGGACAACGAGATTCGCGACGACTGGCTGACGACGATGCGGTCGACGCGCGACGGTATCGACACCGCCTACGACATGGTCACCGAACGGATGGCCGCCGCGCCGATGGTGCGCTTCGAGACCCCCGGGGATCTGGGACCCGGCTACCAGCCGGTGCGGGCGGCGCCGCCCGCCGTCGCGCCCGTCGCGGTGGTGCCCGCGGCCGCGATCCCGAGCCCGCCGCCGGATCCGGCGCCGACGGCGGCCACGCTCGCGCCGGCTCCGGTTCCCGCCGCGCCGCAACCTGATTGGGGATCCGCGCTCGGCGACGCGGGCGTCATGCCGGCGGGCGATCTGGGCGGTGGGCTCGGCGGTGGTGGTGGTGCGGGTCTGCTGGGGTTGGCCGGCAGGATCGTCGACGCGGTCGGTGGGCTGATCGGCTCGGCCGGCGACGAGGCGGGCGCTGGCGATCCCTTCGACGAGGGCGACGCCCTCGACGAGGACCCCTTCAAGCCCGACGACGAGGACGACGAGCCCATCAGGACCGAGGACAGCGAAAACGCCGCGGACACCGGAGGATCCGAGCCCGACGTGGCGGCTCAGCCGCGGGCGGCGCCGCAGCCGGCGGATACGCCGGCGCCACCCGTCGAAGCGCCGGTCAACCCACCGCCACCGGTTGCCCCTCCCGCGGCGGGCGGGCCCGTGCCGCCGGCGACCGATGGGAAGACGCCCTGCGAGATCGCCGCGGACCAGCTGCCGCAGGCGGGGCAGTGATGGCTCAGGCCGGGCGGATTTGCAGCACGTCCTCGACGAAGCGCACGGATTCGGCGCGGTCGGTGGCCAGCGGGCTGAGCAGCAGCGTCGTCACACCGGCCTCGGCGAAGGCGGCCAGGCGCTCGGCGACGTAACCGCGCGGGCCGACCAGCGACATGCCGCGCACCAGCTCGTCCGGCACCGCGTCGATGGCCTCCTTTTTGCGGCCGGACAGGTACAGCTCCTGGATGCGGTCGGCGACCTCGCCGAACCCGTAGCGCGTCGCCAGGGCGTGATAGAAATTGCGGCCCTTGGCGCCCATCCCGCCGAGGTAGAGGCCCAGCTGCGGCTTGACCCACGCCAGCCGCTCGTCCACGTCCTCGCCTATCGCCACCGACGCGTGCACCATGACGTCCAGCGGCCCCAGCGCGGGATCGCGCTTGGCGGCCCCGGCCGCCAGCGCGTCCCCCCACACCGACGCGGCCTTGTCCGGCAGGTAGAAGACCGGCTGCCAGCCTTCGGCGATCTCGGCGGTCAGCTCGACGTTCTTCGGGCCCAGCGCGGCGATCGTGATCGGAATGCGTTCGCGCACGGGATGATTGATGAGCTGCAGCGATTTGCCCAGCCCCGTCCCGCGGTCGGGCGGCAGCGGGATCTGGTAGTGCTTGCCGTTGTGCTGCAGGCGTTCCCGCCGCCACACCTTGCGGCAGATCTCCACGATCTCGCGGGTGCGGCCCAGCGGCGCGTCGAACTCGACGCCGTGAAAGCCCTCGATCACCTGCGGCCCCGACGTGCCGATCCCCAGCCGGAAGCGCCCGTCGGACACGAAATCCAGCCCCGCGGCCGTCATCGCCAGCAGCGAGGGGGTGCGGATGTAGATGGGGAACACCCCCGAGGCCAACTCGACGGTGTTCGTCTTGGCCGCCAGGTACCCGAGCTGGCTGACGGCGTCGAAGGCGTACGCCTCGGCCACCACGGCGATGTCGATGCCGGCCTTCTCGAGCTCCACCACGCGGTCCACGGCCTGGTGAAAGCCGCCCGAATAATCCAGGGCGATCCCGATTCGCATCAACGACAGATACCACGACGGCACCCCGGCGCCGCGGCCGCTCGGAGTTCAGCCGGCCGAGGTGCCCGTCCAGTACTCCGCGAACCGTCGACCGTCTGCCGACCGCCGCAGGATGTCGTTGCCGGTGAAGGACACCGGTCCGTCGGGCCCGCGGCCCTTGCCGACCCAGCGGCCCGCCACCAGGTCGCCCGCGGCGAAGGGTCCCAGTTCGATGGCAAAGGTCAAGTCGGCCATCGTGTTTCGGGTCTCGTCGACGACCCGGCCCGCCCAGAGCTCGGTGATCCAGCGTCCGTATAGGGCGCGCACGGTCGACACAGTGAGCAATTACCCGGTTGCCGCGTCACTTCAACAGCGCGACGATCTTCTCCTCGAGCGCGACGGGGGCGGCCTCGGCATCCAGCGGTTCCGTCTTGGGCAGCGCCACGTCGGGATCGGCGAAATCGCGGTAGGTCTTGTCGCCGCCCAGCGTGTAGAGCAGGTAGCCGGTGAGCAGCGCGCGCACCGTCCGCTGCGTGCGCCGGTGCGGGCTGGCCAGGCCGAACACCTTCGTTAGCCGTCGGCCCTCCACCAGGCCGCCGGGCTGGGCCTTGCTGACGACCCGCAGCGTGGCCGCGTCCCACGCCCGGGACAGCGACAGCGCGTTCGACGTCAGCGACTTCGGATCGCCCGGCGCGGTCAGGATCAACCCCGGCAGCTTGAGCGTCGCCGCCGGTGCCTCGGCCGGGGGGCTGGTGACCGCGGGAAACAACGCCGCCGCGGCGGCCGGCTTGTTCGGCATGCCGGCCGCGGCGAACACCGCCGCCGAGCCGCCGAAACCGTGTCCGACCACGCCGAGCTTGGCCGGATTCACGCTGATCTTGCCCGGCCCGAGCCGCACCCCAGAGACGATGTCCAGCGCGGTGCCGAGGTCGAAGGCGAAGTTCAGGACGGAGGGGGCCAGGCCGCGCTCGGTGTCGGGAGCGCCGGCCACGATGCCCCAGGACGCGAGGTGTTCGAGCAGACCCGCATACCGGCCGGCCTTGGTCAGCCAGTCGTGCCCGAACGCGACGCCGGGCAGACCCAGCCCCGCCTCCGGGGTGTACACCACCCCGGGCAAACCGGCGAAGGCCAGGTCACCACGCAAAACCCGGTGCGGACCACGGCGGTTGAGGGCTGCGAACAGCTTGCGGGTGCGGGCCACGCGTCGACGTTAGCGCATCCCGGTCAGGCCATGACCTCGATGACGCCCACCCGCCACAGCGCCGCATACATGTGGCGCAGCGGGAAGCTCAGTAACTTCGCGGCCGTGTCGACCATCGGGTCGCCACTGGCGATCGGCTCGCGATGACGCCGCCGGGGCGCGGGCTTGGGGGCGGGCGCCGGCGCGAGCGTCAGGCTGGGCACGGGCAGCTCGGTCATCACATCGTCGAACAGAACAGCGGTCATGATTCTCTCCTAAAAGAAGCGGTGCGGAATTTCGGATTAACATTTACTAACGGTTAGCTATCCGGCGGCTTACGCATTATCTGGGCAGTTATTTTTAAGCCAAATAATTAGTCGGCCGTCTAACGCAGTTTCCGGGTAGCTGGACTATCATCATTGATGTCTGCATAAAGGTTCTATTGCTACGAAGATATGGTCGCGCTCTGCGCATTTACACTGTTGAGCCGCATGGCTCGCCAGGCGGTAGTGATCAGGCGGGCGTCAACGAGCTGTCCTTTCTGGTGGCTCCGACGGTTGCCGGTTGTAGCCGATTCCAGAATTCTAAGTAGGCAGATTGGTTCAGCGATGACGCAAACGAAAACGCCACAAATACATCAGGTGAAAAGCGTTTCTATCGTTTATGAAGACGATGTAAAGGGGATGGTCAGCGGCCCTGGGCCGGAAACCCGGGTGGATTGGTCCACGGTGTCCACCTGACTCCGTCCCAATACCGGTGCCCGGGCCCCGACGGGTCGCCGTACCAGCCCGGCGGCGGACCGGCGGCCGGGGGCGGGGCGGGGACGTGGGCGGCGCCGGGTGGCAGCGCGGCCAACTTGCGAACCTGCCGCATCGCGTTCCAGTTGGAGACCAGCGCGACCCAGTTCAACACCAGCAGCGAGAGCAGGCTCCACCAGCCGGCCAGCAGGTTTTGCGTCTGCGCGGACCGGTATGCCCGCTCGCACTGCTCGAGGGTGCCCGTGACGGCGTAGCTGCGCTGCTGCCAGAAGATGACTGCGCCGATGTGCTCGATGAGCCGGACGGAGAACTGACGGTACGGGTCGGTCACAACAAACCTTCCTGCGCAGGTGGGCGGCCTAACCATAGCCTCGGCGTGCGGGGTTGGGGGTGCGCCTGCACTACCCTGGTTCGAATGTGCGGAATCGTCGGCTACGTCGGGCAGCAGCCTGCCTGCCAGGTCGTCATGGATGCGCTGCGCCGGATGGAGTACCGCGGCTACGACTCGTCGGGCATCGCACTGGTCAACGGCGCGGGAACGCTCACCGTGTGCCGCCGCGCCGGCCGGCTCGCCAACCTGGAGGACGCGGTCGCGCAGATGCCGCCGGAGTCGATGGGCGGCACCACCGGCCTGGGTCACACCCGCTGGGCCACCCACGGGCGCCCGACCGACCGCAACGCGCACCCCCACCGCGACGCCGCCGGCAAGATCGCCGTCGTCCACAACGGCATCATCGAGAACTACCCTGGCCTGCGCCACGAGCTCGAGGCCTACGGCGTGGAGTTCACCAGCGACACCGACACCGAGGTGGCGGTGCACCTGGTGGCGCAGGCCTACCGGCACGGGCCGACCGCCGGCGACTTCGCGGCCTCGGTGCTGGCCGTGCTGCGCCGGCTGGAGGGCCACTTCACGCTGGTGTTCACCAACGCCGACGAGCCCGGCACCATCGTGGCCGCCCGTCGCTCCACCCCCCTGGTCATCGGGATCGGCGACGGCGAGATGTTCGTCGGCTCCGACGTCGCGGCGTTCATCCCGCACACCCGCAACGCCATCGAGCTCGGGCAGGACCAGGCCGTGGTGATCACCGCGGACGGCTACCGCATCACCGACTTCGACGGCAACGCCGACGTCGAGTACCGCGAATTCCACATCGACTGGGACCTGGCCGCCGCGGAAAAGGGCGGCTACGAGTACTTCATGCTCAAGGAGATCGCCGAGCAGCCCGCCGCGGTGGCCGACACCCTGCTCGGGCACTTCATCGACGGGCGGGTGGTGCTCGACGAGCAGCGGCTCTCCGACCAGGAACTGCGGGAGATCGACAAGGTGTTCGTCGTGGCGTGTGGCACCGCGTATCACTCCGGGCTGCTCGCGAAGTACGCCATCGAGCACTGGACCCGGCTGCCCGTGGAAGTGGAGCTGGCCAGCGAATTCCGCTACCGCGACCCGGTGCTGGACCGCAGCACCCTGGTGGTCGCGATCTCGCAGTCCGGGGAGACCGCCGACACCCTGGAGGCCGTCCGGCACGCGAAGGAGCAGAAGGCCAAGGTGCTGGCCATCTGCAACACCAACGGCTCGCAGATCCCCCGCGAATGCGACGCCGTGCTTTACACCCGCGCCGGGCCCGAGATCGGCGTCGCCTCCACCAAGACATTCCTGGCGCAGATCGCCGCCAATTACCTGGTGGGCCTGGCGCTGGCGCAGGCCCGCGGCACCAAGTACCCCGACGAGGTCGAGCGGGAGTACCGGGAGCTGGAGGCCATGCCGGACCTGGTCGCGCGGGTGCTTGCGATGATCGAGCCGGTGGCCGCGCTTGCGCATCGGTTCGCCCAGTCCTCGACCGTGCTGTTCCTGGGCCGCCACGTGGGCTACCCGGTGGCGTTGGAAGGCGCGCTCAAGCTCAAGGAACTGGCCTACATGCACGCCGAGGGGTTCGCCGCCGGCGAGCTCAAACACGGCCCGATCGCGTTGATCGAGGACGACCTTCCCGTCATCGTCGTCATGCCCTCGCCAAAGGGCCAGGCCACGCTGCACGCCAAGCTGCTGTCCAACATCCGGGAGATCCAGGCGCGCGGGGCGATCACCATCGTGATCGCCGAGGAGGGTGACGACACCGTGCGGCCCTACGCGGACCACCTGATCGAAATCCCATCGGTCTCAACCCTTTTGCAGCCGCTGCTGTCGACCATCCCGCTTCAGGTGTTCGCCGCGTCAGTTGCCCAGGCCCGAGGTTACGACGTTGACAAACCCCGCAACCTCGCCAAGTCCGTCACCGTGGAGTAGCCGCCGCCTGAGGCTGGCCGCCTTGGGTGTCGTGCTCCTGATCGGCGCCTACATCGGTTCGATCGCGCTGTACGTCGACAGCGGCATGGGTCATCCCCATGTCGTGGTGCAGGGTACGCAGGCGGGAGACGGGACGATGTTGACGAACGACGTCGAAGAGATCCAGTCGCACAACAGCGTTCTGATCGCCAACATCACCGTGCAGCCTGGCCCCGGGCTGCTGGACCCCCGCACCCACACCCTCAAGGACGACCTCCACATCTTCGCCGCCTCGACCGCGACGAGCAGCAGGCAAACGTGGCCGAAAGGCACGCTGCCCACCGTGTTTCGGGTGTCGCTCGTCCTCACCGGCGAGGTCGCGGACTGGCCGCTCGACGAATACCACTCGGGGCCCGTCGTCGCCCAACTGTCGTCCGGTCCGGAGAACACACCGGTGCCCGCGACGGTGACCCTGGTCGACCGGCTGCTCGGTTGGAAAGTCGACGTGACCCGCGTCAACGACGCCGACCCGACCGGCCCGTTCCGGGTGGACCTGTCCAGGACTTCGAGCACGGTGGTTTTCGGGGTCGCCATCCTGTGCGTCCTGATCGGGCTCGCCGGCCTGGGCGCGTTCGTCGCCGTCCAGACGTCGCGCGACCGGCGTAAATTCCAGCCGCCGATGACGACCTGGTATGCGGCGATGTTGTTCGCGGTGATGCCGCTGCGCAATGCTCTGCCCGACGCGCCGCCATTCGGAAGCTGGATCGACATCACGATCGTGGTGTGGGTGATCGTCGTGTTGGGGATATCGATGGGGCTCTACATCTCGTGCTGGTGGCGGCATCTGCGACCCGAAGCCGCCTAGCCGACGCCCCTGCGCCGGCCACGTCCGTCACCGCGGAGTAGTTCCGCCGCTTCGGCCGTAACGCCGCGTGATCCGCGGCGGTTCCGTTAGATTGCTCTCGGGTAACAAGCCACTCCACGGGGTAGGAGCAGCATGCGATCGGCGGTCACAAGACTCGCCACGGTGAGCGTCATCGTGCTCATTCTCGGGACATACATAGCGTTGGTGGGCCTCTACAAGGACACCGTCGAAGGGTCCGCCCCCGGCACCCTGAGCGACAATCCGGAGACGGCCGCCCAGAGCATGGCCACCTTGACCGTGGAGGAGATGCAGTCCAACTACAGCGCCGTCGTCGCCAACGTGGCCGTCGCGCCGGGGCCCGCGCTGCTGGACCCGGTCACCCACCGCCTCAAGGAAGATCTCGTGCTGCGCGTTCGATCTTCGGCCCAGCCCAGTCGCAAGGACTATTCGCCGGGCATGCTTCCCGGCGTCTTCCCGCTCCCGCTGACCATCGCGGGTCACGTGGAGCGCTGGCCGTTCGACAGCTACACGTCGGGTCCGATCGAGGTGCAGCTCTTCCCCGGGGGCGATACGACGAAGCCGCCCACACTCATCCCGGTGCGACTCATCGACCATTTGTCGGGCTTCAAGGTCTCCATGAGCAAGATCCCGGGCCAGGAGGCGTACCGCATGCACGTGCGGCGCGCGCTGAGCACCGCGGTGTTCGGGATGGTCATTTGCGGCGTGCTCATCGCGATCGCCGGCCTCGCCGTTGTCGTCGCGGTCCAGACGCTGCGCAACCGGCGCAAGTTCCAGCCCCCGATGACGACGTGGTACGCCGCGATGCTCTTCGCGGTGGTGCCCCTGCGCAACGCGCTTCCCGGCCTACCCCCGTTCGGGGCGTGGATCGACGTGACCATCGTGCTGTGGGTGATCGTCGCGTTGGTGACGGCGATGCTGCTGTACATCGTCTGCTGGTGGCGCCACCTGAGGCCGGAGCCTCAGGTCGTCGCGCCGACGGCGGATCCGGTCCCGGCGTCATCGGGCTGATACCCCTTTCGCTTCAACACATTTCGTTATCGAGTAGGGGGGGTCGTGAGGTACGGCGTCATAGCGTTGATCGTGGGCGTCGTCGGGGCCTACGTCGCCTCGGTGGCGCTGTACGCCAACAGTGGGGGTCACCATCACCACCAACAGGCGGTGGCCGGGGGTGACCGCAGCACGGCGACGTTGGTCGTCGAGGACATCCAGTCGAACTACAGCGTGCTGATGGCGAACCTGTCCATCTCGCCGGGGTCGGGCCTGCTGGATCCGCAAACCGGGCATCTCAACCAAGACCTCGGCCTCCGCGTGCGATCCGTGGCGACGCCGACCCGCCGCACCTGGACCAAGGGCATGCTCCCCGGCGTCTTCCCCGTCCCGCTGACCATCGCGGGGGAGATCGAGAATTGGCCCTTCGACCGTTACGGTTCGGGGCCGATAGAGATCGAGCTCATGCGCGGCGGCAGCGACACCGTCGCCGAGCGGCTGCCGGTGACCTTCGTCAATCACCTTTCCGGTTGGCAGGTGTCCGCCGACGGACCGGGTCCGTACCGGGTGAGCGTGCACCGCTCCCTGAGCGCGGCGGCGTTCGGCATCGTCATCTGCGCCGTGCTGGTCGCCATCGCCGGGCTGGGCCTGTTCGTCGCCGTTCAGACGTTGCGCAACCGCCGGAAGTTTCAGCCGCCGATGACGACGTGGTACGCGGCGATGCTGTTCGCGGTGGTGCCGTTGCGCAATGCGCTGCCCGGCTCCCCGCCCTTCGGCGGCTGGATCGACATCACCCTCGTGTTGTGGGTGCTCGTCGTCCTGGTGGTGTCGATGCTGCTCTACATCGCCTGCTGGTGGCGGCATCTGAGGCCCGACGTCCCTGCGGCGCCGGCGAATCCGTTATGAGGTTCGCCGTCGTAGGACTCATCGTGTCCGTCCTTGCGGCATACGTCGCGTCGGTCGCGCTGTACGCCCACAGCCGCACCGCGAATCACCGGGCGGAAGTCCCGGCCGCGGGTGGCAGCAGCATCGCGACGTTCACGGTCGAAGACGTTCAGTCCAACTACAGCGTCGTCGTCATCAACCTCGCCATTTCGCCCGGATCGGCCCTACTGGATCCCCAGACGCAGCACCTCAACGAAGACCTCAGCCTGTGGGTCCGATCCGCGGCGACGCCCACCCGCCGAAGCTGGACCAAGGGCATGCTGCCCGGTGTGTTTCCCGTCCCGGTGACGATTGCCGGGGAGATCGAACGGTGGCCCTTCGATCGCTACGAGTCCGGGCCGATCGAGGTCGAACTCCTGCACGGCGGTGAGGGAGGCGTGCCCGAGCGCCTGCCCGCCACGTTCGTCAACCACCTTCCGGGCTGGCAGGTCACCGCCAACAACGGCGGAGGGCTCGGTCCCTACCGAGTCACTCTGCAGCGCTCCCTGAGCGCGGCTGCGTTCGGCATCGTCATCTGCGGCGTACTCATCGCCATCGCCGGGGTCGGCCTGTTCGTCGCGGTCCAGACGCTGCGTGACCGGCGGAAGTTTCAGCCGCCGATGACCACGTGGTACGCCGCAATGCTTTTCGCCGTTGTGCCGTTGCGCAACGCGCTTCCCGGCTCGCCGCCCTTCGGCGGCTGGATCGACATCACCATTGTTCTCTGGGTGCTCGTCGTGTTGGTGATATCGATGCTGCTCTATGTCGCCTGCTGGTGGAGGCATCTGCGGCCCGACCCTCCGCAGCCCGGCGCGCCCCCCGTTTAGGTGCGGCAACCCAACGGTCCGCGTGCGAAGGTAAGGACGTGACGAACGCACCGGTGCGGTCCCGACTGCGCAGCATGGGACTGGCGGTCTGGCACTACGTCAGCAGCGCGCCGCTGACGTACGGCTGGTTGCTCGTCCTGTTCATCACCACGCTCGTCCAGCACTGGCTGCCCCAGCGGCAGCTGCACTCGATGCTGATGCACCATTCCACCAACATCCACGGACTGGCCCGCGACCCGCTGGACGTCTTGTTCTCCAGCCTGCTGTGGATCGACGGCGACAACCTGACCCCGTACCTGATCCTGTTCTCGTTGTTCCTGGCGCCGGCCGAACACTGGCTGGGCCAGTTGCGCTGGCTCACAGTCGGATTGAGTGCCCACATCCTGTCGACCTATTTCAGCGAGGGGCTGCTGTATTTCGCCATCGAGCAACACGACGCCTCGGAACGGCTGGTGCACGCCCGCGACATCGGCGTCAGCTACTTTTTGGTCGGGGTGATGGCCGTGCTCGCCTATCACATCGCGCGACCATGGCGCTGGGGCTATCTGGGCGTGCTCTTCATCATCTTCGGTTTCCCGTTGATCACGATGGACCGGATTGAGCTGAACTTCACCGCAATCGGTCATTTCACCTCGATCCTGGTCGGTCTCTGCTTCTACCCGATGACGCGCCACCAGGACCCGAGGCAGCTGAGCCCGGCGCGCCTGCGGGCCATGGCGCGGCGCCGCCGGTCGCCCGAGGCATCGGCCTGAGCGGCGCGGCCGCTGACCCGTAATGTGGCTAAGGTGCGGCACTACTACTCCGTAGACGCGATCCGCCAGGCCGAGGCTCCGCTGCTGGCCAGCCTGCCCGACGGGGCCCTGATGAGGCGGGCCGCGTTTGGCCTCGCCGCGGAGATCGTCGCCGAGTTGCGCGCTCGCACCGGCGGGGTGGCCGGCCGCCGGGTGTGCGCCGTCGTCGGCTCCGGCGACAACGGTGGTGACGCGCTGTGGGCCGCCACCTTTGTGCGCCGTCGCGGCGCGGCCGCCGACGCGGTGCTGCTCAACCCGGAACGCACGCACCGCAAGGGGCTGGCGGCGTTCCGGAAGGCCGGCGGCCGGATCGTCGAAAGCGTCTCGCCGGCAACCAATCTCGTCATCGACGGGGTGGTGGGCATCTCCGGCTCCGGGCCGTTGCGCCCGGCCGCGGCCGAGGTGTTCGCCGCGGTCGACGATGCCGGCATCCCGGTGGTCGCGGTCGACATCCCCAGCGGGGTCGACGTGGCGACCGGGGCGGTGACGGGGCCCGCGGTGCGCGCCGCGGCGACCGTGACCTTCGGCGGCCTCAAGCCCGTGCACGCGCTCGGCGACTGCGGGCGCGTCACGCTGATCGACATCGGCCTGGATCTGCCGGAGACGGACGTGCGGGGCTTCGAGGCGGCCGACGTGGCCGCGCGCTGGCCGGTGCCCGGACCCCACGACGACAAGTACACCCAGGGTGTGACCGGTGTGATGGCCGGCTCCTCGACGTATCCCGGGGCGGCGGTGCTGTGCACCGGGGCGGCCGTCGCGGCGACCTCCGGCATGGTCCGCTACGCCGGCAGCGCGCACCGTGAGGTGCTGGCGCACTGGCCGGAGGTGATCGCGTCACCCACGCCCGCGTCGGCCGGGCGGGTCCAATCCTGGGTCGTCGGGCCGGGATTGGGCACCGACGACGCCGGGGCCGCCGCATTGTGGTTCGCGCTGGAGACCGACCTGCCGGTGATCGTGGACGCCGACGGGCTGACCATCCTGGCGGCGCACCCCGAGTTGGCCGCCAACCGCACCGCGCCGACGGTGCTGACGCCCCACGCCGGTGAATTCGCCCGCCTGGCGGGCAGTCCCCCCGGCGACGACCGCGTGGGCGCATGCCGGAAATTGGCCGACACCTTCGGCGCCACCGTGCTGCTGAAGGGGAACGTCACCGTCGTCGCCGATCCGGGCGGCCCGGTGTACCTCAACCCGGCCGGGCAATCCTGGGCGGCCACCGCCGGCTCCGGTGACGTGCTGTCCGGCATGATCGGCGCGCTGCTCGCGGCGGGCCTGCCGGCGGTCGATGCGGCCGCGGCGGCCGCGTTCGTCCACGCGCGGGCGGCGGCGTTGTCGGCCGCCGACCCGGGCCCCGGTGACGCGCCGACGTCATCGTCCCGCATGGTTCCGCACATCAGGGCGGCGCTGGCCGCCCTCTAGGAAGGATTCTCACCCGTGCCTCAACACCCGTCGCTGCCCGCGCACTCGATCGCCCCGGCCTACACCGGCCGCCTGTTCACCGCGCCCGTCCCGGCGCTGCGGATGCCCGACGAATCGATGGACCCCGAGGCCGCCTACCGCTTCATCCACGACGAGCTGATGCTCGACGGCAGTTCCCGGCTGAACCTGGCGACCTTCGTGACCACCTGGATGGACCCCGAGGCCGGCCGGCTGATGGCCGAGACGTTCGACAAGAACATGATCGACAAGGACGAATACCCGGCGACCGCCGCGATCGAGCAGCGCTGCGTGTGCATGGTGGCCGACCTGTTCCACGCGGACGGCCTCGACGACGCCGACCCCTACAGCGCGTGCGGGGTGTCCACGATCGGCTCCAGCGAGGCCGTCATGCTCGGCGGCCTGGCCATGAAATGGCGCTGGCGGCAGAAGGTCGGCAAGGACTGGAAGGGCCGCACCCCCAACCTGGTGATGGGCTCCAACGTGCAGGTGGTCTGGGAGAAGTTCTGCCGCTACTTCGACGTCGAACCCCGCTACCTGCCCATGGAGGAGGGGCGCTACGTCATCACCCCCGAACAGGTCATCGACGCCGTCGACGAGGACACCATCGGCGTGGTGGCGATCCTGGGCACCACCTACACCGGTGAGCTGGAACCCGTCGCCGACATCTGCGGCGCGCTGGACAAGCTGGCGGCCGGCGGGGGCGTGGACGTGCCGGTGCACGTCGACGCCGCCAGCGGCGGGTTCGTGGTGCCCTTCCTGCACCCCGAGCTGAAGTGGGATTTCCGGCTGCCCCGGGTGGTGTCGATCAACGTCAGCGGGCACAAGTACGGGCTGACCTATCCCGGTGTGGGGTTCGTGGTGTGGCGCAGCAAGGAGTACCTGCCCGAGGAACTGGTGTTCCGGGTCAATTACCTCGGCGGCGACATGCCCACCTTCACGCTGAACTTCTCCCGGCCCGGCAACCAGGTGGTCGGCCAGTACTACAACTTCCTGCGGCTGGGCCGCGACGGCTACACCAAGGTGATGCAGGCGCTGTCCGGGACGGCGCGGTGGCTGGGCGAGCAGTTGCGGGTGAGCGAGCGTTGCGAGCTGATCTCCGACGGGTCGGCGATCCCGGTGGTCGCCTTCCGGCTCGCCGGGGATCGCGGCTACACCGAGTTCGACGTCTCGCACGAGCTGCGCACCTACGGCTGGCAGGTGCCCGCCTACACCATGCCCGACAACGCCACCGACGTGTCGGTGCTGCGCATCGTGGTGCGCGAGGGGCTTTCGGCCGACCTGGCCCGCGCGCTGCACGACGACGCCGTCTCGGCGCTGACTTCGCTGGACAAGCTCAAGCCTGGCGGCCATTACGAGGCGCAGCACTTCGCGCACTGAGCGATGGGCCGGCTGCCGCCGCGGACCGAATGCGCGTGTTGCCCGCCTCACAGCGACAGCGCGCCGCCCGCGGGGAGACGCGGCGCCTTGCGGCGCCGAGACGGGGCGCCTTCCGGCGCTGACGTCGTCGCTTGTCGCTCGGAGGCGGGCACATCGGGCGCGGTCAGAACGGGGGAGTTATGTGGCCACTGTGACGAATGGGGCAAGGCTGGGCCTGCGGCGGGCCGCGCCTGCGGCCGATTCTGGGACAATGGCGGCCATGAATGGGCGGGCCGTTGCGCCGATCTCCCTGACGCCGGGCCTCGTCGCCG
Organism: Mycobacterium sp. E3305; assembly: GCF_001666785.1. Lineage (NCBI taxonomy): Bacteria > Bacillati > Actinomycetota > Actinomycetes > Mycobacteriales > Mycobacteriaceae > Mycobacterium > Mycobacterium sp. E3305. The sequence goes on from NZ_LZJA01000154.1 coordinate 91,226, forward strand.
AGGCCCTGGTGGACCTGGGCGCCATCGAACACAACGTGCGGTTGCTGTGCGAGCACGCCGGCCGCGCGCAGGTGATGGCCGTCGTCAAGGCCGACGGTTACGGCCACGGCGCCACCCGGGCCGCCCGCGCGGCGCTGGCCGGCGGTGCCGCCGAGCTGGGCGTCGCCACCGTCGCCGAGGCGCTGGCGCTGCGCGCCGACGGCATCGGCGCACCGGTGCTGGCGTGGCTGCACCCGCCCGGCATCGACTTCGGGCCCGCGCTGCTGGCCGACGTCGAGATCGCCGTGTCCTCGGAGCGCCAGCTCGACGAGCTGCTGGACGCGGCGCGCCGCACCGGCCGGGCCGCGACGGTCTCGGTGAAGGTGGATACGGGGCTGAACCGCAACGGCGTCCACCCGTCGCGCTACCCGTCGATGCTGGCCGCGCTGCGCCGCGCCGTCGCCGAGGAGGCCATCCGCCTGCGCGGGCTGATGTCACACATGGTGTTCGCCGATCAACCGGCCAACCCCGTCAATGACCTTCAGGCCCAACGGTTCAGCGACATGCTGGCGCAGGCGGGCGCACAGGGGGTGGGGTTCGAGGTCGCGCACTTGGCGAACTCATCGGCCACCATGTCGCGTCCCGACCTTGCCTTCGACCTGGTGCGGCCCGGTGTCGCGGTGTACGGCCTGAGCCCGGTGCCCGAGCTAGGCGACATGGGGCTGATCCCGGCGATGACGGTGAAATGCCCTGTCGCGCTGGTGAAGTCGATCCGCGCCGGGGAGAGCGTGTCGTACGGGCACACCTGGACCGCGGAGCGCGACACCACTCTGGCCCTGCTGCCCGTCGGTTACGCGGACGGCGTGTTCCGTTCGCTGGGGGGACGATTGGAGGTGTTGATCAACGGCAAGCGCCGCCCGGGCGTCGGCCGGATCTGCATGGACCAGTTCGTCGTCGACCTCGGCCCCGGCCGCACCGACGTGACCGAGGGTGACGAGGCGATCTTGTTCGGGCCCGGCACCGGCGGGGAACCCACCGCGCAGGACTGGGCCGACCTGCTCGGCACCATCCACTACGAAGTGGTGACCAGCCCGCGCGGGCGCATCACCCGGACCTACCGCGAGGCGCAAACCATTGAGCCGTGAGAGAACTCGCAGGCGCCAACGGGGGAGGGCTTGGTTCGCGGGAGGGGCGGGGTTGACGGCCCTCGCCACCATCGTGGGAGCCTCGGCCCGCCGCTCGATGGTCCAGCGCACCCGTGGCGTCGAAGACCCTTACGCCGACGAGGATTTCGACAGGATCGACGACGACCGCCGCTCCGTGGTGACCACCCCGGACGGGGTGTCGTTGGCGATTCGCGAGGCCGGCCCCGCGGACGCCCCGCTGACCATGGTCTTCGTCCACGGGTTCTGCCTGCGGATGGGCGCCTTTCATTTCCAGCGGACGCGGCTGCCCCAGCATCTGGGCCCAGGCGTCCGGATGGTCTTCTACGACCAGCGCGGGCACGGGCAATCCGACGAGGCGCCGCCCCAGAGCTACACGCTGACCCAACTCGGTAGGGACCTGGAAAGCGTGCTTCAGGTGGTGGCGCCGCGCGGAATGGTCGTGCTGGTCGGGCACTCCATGGGCGGCATGACGGTGTTGTCGCACGCCCGCCAATTCCCCGACCAGTACGGGCGCCGGATCGTCGGCGCCGCGTTGATCTCCTCAGCGGCCGAGGGCGTCGCCAGGTCCCCGCTCGGCGAGATCCTGAAAAACCCTGCGTTGGAAGCATTTCGGTTCACCGCACGCTCCGCGCCCAAGCTGATGCACCGCGGCCGCAACGTGTCGCGTTCGCTGATCGGGCCGGTCCTGCGGGCCGCCTCCTACAGCGACCTGCACGTCAGCCGCAGCCTGGACGCCTTCTCGCAGCGGATGATGAACGGCACACCGATCCCGACCATGGTCGAGTTCCTGGATGCCCTGGAAGCCCACGACGAGACCGCCGGCCTGTGGACCCTGCTGCGCGTCCCCACGCTGATCGCCTGCGGTGACCACGACCTGCTGACACCGGACGAATACTCCCGCAAGATGGCGGCCTCGCTGCCGCAATCCGAGCTGGTCATCGTTCGCGGGGCCAGCCACCTCGCGCTGCTGGACAAGCCCGAGGCGATCAACGACGGGTTGGTCCGGCTGGTCAAGCGGGCCACCCCGGGCCGCGTCGCCCTGGCCGCCCGGTGGATGCGGGAAAGGCTGCGGCGCCGTGGCTAGCCAGGCGGATGACGCGGGCACGGCCACCCTCGAACGGGTCGAGGACACCGTCGCCCTGGGGTCTCGGCTGGGCGAGCAGCTGAAGGCGGGGGACGTCGTGGTGCTCACCGGCCCGCTCGGCGCGGGAAAGACCGTCCTGGCCAAGGGGATTGCCGCGGCGATGGACGTCGACGGCCCGGTCACCTCGCCGTCGTACGTGCTGGCGCGGGTGCACCCGCCGCGGCGGCCGGGGACACCGACGATGATTCATGTCGACATGTACCGGCTTTTGGACCACGACGGCGCCGACCTGCTCGGCGAGCTCGACTCGCTCGACCTCGACACCGACCTCGACGGCGCGGTGGTGGTCGTGGAGTGGGGCGAAGGCATCGTCGAGCGCCTCGCCGAGCGGCACCTCGACGTTCGTCTGGAACGCCTCAGCGGTTCGGACGTGCGGATCGCCTCGTGGCAGTGGGTTCGGTCGTGAGTATCGTTCTGGCGCTCGACACCGCGACCCCGGCCGTGACGGCCGGGATCGTGCGGCGCGACGACCTGAGCGTGCTGGCCGAGCGGGTCACCGTCGACGCCCGGGCGCACGCCGAACGGCTGACCCCGAACGTGCTGGCCGCCCTCGTCGACGCGGGGCTGACGATGAGCGATCTGGAGGCCGTCGTGGTCGGCTGCGGCCCCGGCCCGTTCACCGGCCTGCGGGCCGGAATGGCGACCGCATCCGCCTACGGACACGCGCTGGACATCCCGGTGCGCGGCGTGTGCAGCCTGGACGCGATCGGGGTGCGGACCACCGGCGAGACGCTGGTGGTCACCGACGCCCGGCGGCGCGAGATCTACTGGGCCCGTTACCGCGACGGGTTCCGGATGGAAGGACCCGGGGTCAACGCCCCGGCCGACGTCGACCCCGGCCCGGCCCAGGCGGTGGCCGGCTCGAAGGAGCACGCCGCCCTGTTCGGATTGCCGCACCGCGGGCCCGTCTACCCCACGCCGGCCGGGCTCGTCGCCGCGGTGCCCGACTGGTCGCAGCGCCCGCTGCCGTTGGTGGCGCTGTATCTTCGCCGCCCGGACGCCAAGCCGATGGCGGCGCGGCAGTGACCGCCACCCGTGAGCCCGTGACGCTCGGCGCGCTTACCGCCGCCGACGCGACTCGCTGCGCCGAGCTGGAACGCCAACTGTTCGACGGCGACGACCCGTGGCCCGCCGCGGCGTTCAACCGGGAACTGGCCAGCCCCCACAACCATTACGTCGGCGCGCGCGCCGGCGGCACCCTGGTCGGGTACGCCGGAATCTCGCGGCTGGGCCGCACCCCGCCGTTCGAGTACGAGGTCCACACCATCGGCGTCGACCCCGCGTATCAGGGACAGGGCATCGGGCGCCGGTTGCTCGACGAGCTGCTGGTCTTCGCCGACGGGGGCGTCGTCTTCCTGGAGGTGCGCACCGACAACGAGGCGGCCATCGGGCTGTACCGCAGCGTGGGCTTCGAACAGATCGGCCTGCGCAGGCGCTACTACCGCGCCAGCGGCGCCGACGCCTACACGATGCGCCGGGGGGCCCGCTGATGAGGACGATTCTGGCCATCGAAACCTCTTGCGACGAAACGGGAGTCGGCATCGCCCGGCTGGACGCCGACGGCACCGTGACGCTGCTGGCCGACGAGGTGGCCTCCAGCGTCGACGAGCACGTCCGCTTCGGCGGCGTGGTCCCGGAGATCGCCTCCCGGGCGCACCTGGAGGCCCTCGGCCCCGCCATGCGCCGCGCGCTAGAGGCGGCCGGCGTGCGCAAGCCCGACATCGTCGCCGCCACGATCGGGCCCGGCCTGGCCGGCGCGCTGCTGGTGGGCGTGGCTGCCGCCAAGGCCTATTCGGCCGCGTGGGGGGTGCCGTTCTACGCCGTCAACCACCTGGGCGGGCATCTGGCCGCCGACGTCTACGAACACGGGCCGCTACCCGAATGCGTGGCGCTGCTGGTGTCCGGTGGACACACCCACCTGCTGCACGTGCGTTCGCTCGGCGAACCGATCGTCGAGCTCGGCAGCACCGTCGACGACGCCGCCGGCGAGGCCTACGACAAGGTGGCCCGTCTGCTGGGGCTGGGCTACCCGGGCGGCAAGGTGCTCGACGACCTGGCCCGCAGCGGCGACCGCGACGCGGTCACGTTCCCGCGCGGCATGACGGGACCGGGCGACGACCCGTACTCCTTCAGCTTCTCGGGGCTCAAGACGGCCGTCGCCCGCTACCTGGAGAGCCACCCGGACGCGGTGAACGCCGACGTGGCCGCGGGGTTCCAGGAGGCCGTCGCCGACGTGCTGACCATGAAGGCCGTGCGCGCCGCGACGGGGCTCGGCGTCTCGACCCTGCTGATCGCCGGCGGCGTGGCCGCCAACTCGCGGCTGCGGGAGCTGGCGGAGCAGCGGTGTGCGGCGGCCGGGCTGACGCTGCGGATCCCCCGCCCCCGGCTCTGCACCGACAATGGGGCAATGATCGCGTCCTTCGCCGCGCACCTGGTGGCCGCCGGGGCGCCGGCCTCCCCGCTGGACGCGCGCAGCGACCCCGGCCTGCCGGTGGTAAAAGCCCAGGTGACGTGATCGCTTATAGCGAATACCCGGTACGCAGCGGGGCGCCCTTGAGTGCTAGCACTCTCGTGTATAGAGTGCTAGGTGGCAATCGGCCAAACCCTGTGCCGGCACCCGCGACGACGGCGCTCGGGCACGGACGACTGCCGAATCCCTTGATAATTCTGGGGCACCCCGCCCCGGACCCGATCTAACTAGTGGAGGGCTCCAATCGTGGCGAAGGTGAACATCAAGCCACTCGAGGACAAGATTCTCGTGCAGGCCAACGAGGCCGAGACCACGACCGCGTCCGGTCTGGTCATTCCTGACACCGCCAAGGAGAAGCCGCAGGAAGGCACCGTCGTCGCAGTCGGTCCCGGCCGCTGGGACGAGGACGGCGAGAAGCGGATTCCGCTCGACGTCTCGGAAGGCGACACCGTCATCTACAGCAAGTACGGCGGCACCGAGATCAAGTACAACGGCGAGGAGTACCTGATCCTGTCGGCGCGCGACGTGCTGGCCGTCGTATCGAAGTAAGCACCGTGGCCCGCCCCGGCGATCCCCGCGCATGGCCGCGGGTGATTTCCGGGGCGGCGCCATTTGAACGTCGTGGTGATCGCAAGCGCGGCGGAGCCGGGCGAAGCGGGTCGCCACCATTTGAACGTCGTGGTGATCGCAAGCGCGGCGGAGCCGGGCGAAGCGGGTCGCCACCATTCAAACGAGGAGCCTGATGAGCAAGGTTATTGAGTACGACGAGACCGCGCGCCGCGCGATCGAGGCCGGCGTCAACGCGCTCGCCGACGCGGTGCGGGTGACCCTGGGGCCGCGCGGCCGGCATGTGGTGCTGGCCAAGGCCTTTGGCGGGCCCGCGGTCACCAACGACGGCGTGACCGTCGCGCGCGAGATCGAGCTGGAAGACCCGTTCGAGAACCTGGGCGCCCAGCTGGTCAAGTCGGTGGCCACCAAGACCAACGACGTGGCGGGCGACGGCACCACCACCGCGACCGTGCTGGCGCAGGCCCTGGTCAAGGGCGGCCTGCGCCTGGTTGCGGCCGGCGCCAACCCGATCGAGCTCGGCATCGGAATTTCGAAGGCGGCCGACGCGGCGTCCGAGGCGCTGCTGGCCGCGGCCACCCCGGTGTCCGGCAAGGACGGCATCGCTCAGGTGGCGACGGTGTCGTCGCGTGACGAGAGGCTCGGCGAGCTGGTCGGCGAGGCGATGACCAAGGTCGGTGCCGACGGCGTGGTCAGCGTCGAAGAGTCCTCGACCCTGAGCACCGAGCTGGAGTTCACCGAGGGCGTCGGCTTCGACAAGGGTTTCCTGTCGGCGTATTTCGTCACCGACTTCGACGCGCAGGAAGCCGTGCTGGACGAGCCGCTGATCCTGCTGCACCAGGAGAAGATCAGCTCGCTGCCCGACCTGCTGCCCATGCTGGAGAAGGTCGCCGAGTCGGGCAAGCCGCTGCTGATCATCGCCGAGGACATCGAGGGTGAGGCCCTGGCCACGCTCGTGGTCAACTCGATCCGCAAGACGCTCAAGGCGGTTGCGGTCAAGGCGCCGTTCTTCGGCGACCGGCGCAAGGCCTTCCTCGAGGACCTGGCGGTGGTGACCGGCGGGCAGGTGATCAACCCCGACGCCGGCCTGCTGCTGCGCGAGGTCGGCACCGATGTGCTGGGCTCGGCCCGGCGCGTGGTGGTCAGCAAGGACGACACCATCATCGTCGACGGCGGCGGCTCCAAGGACGCGGTCGACGCGCGCATCAAGCAGCTGCGCGCCGAGATCGAGGCGAGCGACTCCGACTGGGACCGCGAGAAGCTGCAGGAGCGGCTGGCCAAGCTGGCCGGCGGCGTGGCCGTGATCAAGGTGGGGGCCGCGACCGAAACGGCGCTCAAGGAACGCAAGGAAAGCGTCGAGGACGCGGTCGCGGCGGCCAAGGCCGCCGTCGAGGAGGGCATCGTCGCGGGCGGCGGCTCGGCCCTCATCGGGGCACGCAACGCGCTGAAGGAGCTGCGCGGATCGCTGTCCGGCGATCAGGCCGCCGGCGTCGACGTGTTCGCCGAGGCGCTGGCCGCGCCGCTGTACTGGATCGCCACCAACGCCGGCCTGGACGGCGCGGTTGCGGTGAGCAAGGTCAGCGAGTTGCCGGCCGGGCACGGGCTCAACGCGGACAAGCTCACCTACGGCGACCTGATCGGCGACGGCGTGATCGACCCCGTCAAGGTGACCCGGTCCGCGGTGGTCAACGCGGCGTCGGTGGCGCGCATGGTGCTGACCACCGAGACGGCGATCGTCGACAAGCCCGCCGACGAGCACGACGACCACGGCCACGGCCATCACCACCACTAGTCGGTAGATCAGCGAGGCCCCCGTATCCCCTTCGGAACGGGGGCCTTCGCTTTGGCCCTCGCCGCGGCCTCCCGAAGGCCAGTCCGATCGCCCCGGAGCAGATAGTATCAATCGATACAGTATGATCTGAAACGGAAATTGGAACCAGTATAGGTAGGCGACCATGGACGTATACGAGGCAGTCACAAGCCGACGGGCGGTGCGCGGATTCACCGACCAGCCCGTTCCGAGAGATGTGCTGGAGCGTGTGCTGTCCGTTGCGGCATGGTCGCCTTCGGGGTCGAACATCCAGCCGTGGAACTCGTATGTGGTGACCGGAACGCTGCTGGACGAGCTCAAGACGCGCGCCGTCGAGCGCGTCGCCCACGGCGATCCCTGGGACGAGCGGGAGTACCAGATGTACCCGCCCGCAATGAAGTCGCCGTACAGCGACCGCCGGTCCGCCTTCGGCAAGGAGCGGTACAGCGCGCTCGGCATCGCGCGCGAGGATTGGGAGGCACGCCAGCGGGCGGCCATCGCGAACTGGAACTGTTTCGGTGCCCCTGCCGCGCTGTTCTGCTACATCGACCGCGACCTTGGCGTGGCCCAGTGGGCCGATGTCGGCATGTATTTGCAGACGATCATGCTGCTACTACGCGCGGAGGGGTTGCACAGCTGCCCACAGATGGCGTGGTCGCAGGTCCGCGAAACAGTCGCGGAGGTCCTGTCCCCGCCGGATGGACTGATCCTGTTCTGCGGCATGTCGATCGGGTTCGAGGACCCGGCGGTGAAGTATGCGCGCACGGGCCGGGCACCGCTGGATGAAACGGTCACATTCGTCGACGACGAGTCGGCCGGTCCCCACAAGGTTGAACATTCCATCCGGGCCGAGTCCGGTGTTCGCATTGGATGAAGGATGCGCGCACGATGACCGGTGACGCTTCTGGGCATGCCACCCCCGCGCGTGCGACCGACCGCCCCGGCGATCCGTCGCCATTCGCTCTCGGCTTGCTTCTGCGCCGGGCGCACTGGCGCGCAGCCGCGGTGATGTCGGAGGCGCTTCGGCCCCTGGCCATCGATTTGCGACATTTCGCCGTGCTGCTCGTCCTCGTCAACCGCGGGCCCACGGAGCAACGGGACCTGGTCGAGGCGACGGGTTCGGACAAGGCGGGCATCATGCGCGTCGTGGACGATCTCGAACGCAAGGGGCTCGCCGTCCGCAAATCCGTCCCGAACGACCGCCGGGTGCGAGCGGTCGAGATCACCCCGAAGGGGTTGAAGGTTTTCGACGCCGCGCACGGCGCGGCCGAGCCACTGGCTGCGCGCCTGGTATCGGTGTTGGGCCCGGGCGAGGCGGAACGACTGACGGATCTTCTCACTCGGTTCACCGCTTCCGCCGAACAGTAGACGCCGTGAAGATGGCATTCATGGACAAGCCCATCTTTTCGGTCACTCCCGGCTACGGGGAGCGCCAGCTACGGGACTTTCACTACTCACAGGTCGTCCGGTATGGCGACCGGGTAGAGACCGCCGGGCAGGGCGGGTGGGACGACGACCGGCGTTATCCGGAGTCGGTGCGTGACGAAATCATTCAGGCCTTCGACAACGTCGAGCGGACGCTGGCGACAGCGGGAGCCTCGTGGCGGCAAGTGGTAACCGTGCACTCGTATCACCTGCCGGATCCGAACGGCCGGATCGGTCGTGAGCACCTCGACACCATGGTCGAACAGCTCCGCCTCCGCACGGGTGACCGCGCCCCGCTGTGGACGTGCCTCGGCGTCGCCGCGCTGGCGGGTCCACAGATGCGCGTCGAGATACAAGTGGCCGCGATCGTCGAGGACGACGACTGAGCGCAGGGGCTTGATTCCCCGCACTCGGCTTGTTGGGATCGGTAGCAAGGCGGGGCTAGTGCACTGGTTGCCAGAGAACGGCACCAGGAGAGGACGGTCATCATGCCACTTGCCCACATGACGAAGAGTCTCATCGCGGCCGCACTGCTCGCGGGGGGTACCGCGCTCACCGGGTGGGGTGTGGGCACCGCGCACGCGGACACGATGGAACCGCACCGCTGGTGCCCGGGCAACCCGAAACAGATGCCCTACGTCGTGAACCAGTACATCGACTGGGACTGGAACGTGTGCCACACCTGGTACCCGACCCAATACGGGATGGGCAACGTCACCATGCAGGGCCGGCCGACCTCGATCTGGGACGGCGACAACCCGCCGATCGAGGCGATCACCATCAGGCATTGCCCGCCGATCAGCTTCATGTGCCCCTAGAGCCGACGCCCCCGGTCACCGGCCGGGGCGTTTTCGTCGCGGGGCCGCCATCGGCGTCTAATCTCGCGCCATGGACCGCTTCGTGCAGTGGGCGTGGGACCGGTTCGGCACGCGGTATTCGTGGGTGGTCTTCGGGGTCTCCATCCTGGTGCCGTCGCCGATATATCTGTTCTTGTCTTGTGCCCAGGTGGCATTCGAGAGATCGGATCGCTACCCCGACGCGGTGGCCGCCACTGCGGTCACCATGTTGGTGTTGGCGTACGGAATCGTGCTGCCCGGCCAGGGCGCATGGCGGCTCGCCGAGCGATGGGCGGCCGGTAAGGCGGTGGATCCGGAGAGCGCACTGCGGGCCACCTACACCTGGTCGCGCCGTGCCGTCGCCCGGGGGTTGGCGGTCGTCACCGCGTGCGGCGCCGGGCTGTCGGTCGCCGTCGGGGTGATTGTCGGCGCGGCCGGACCGCGGCTGGCCGAGTATGCGGTCCTGGGTGGCCTCGTCGGCGCCGTTTCACACCTGGTCGGCGTGCACAGCGTGCCGGAAGGGCCGATGCGGCCGGTTCGGGCCGCCATCGCCGGCGACTCGGCGATCGGTGACACCCTGCCCCGGTCTCGCCCCAGCTTCGCCGCGTGGTCGAACCTGGCCATCCTCGCGGTCGCGTTCGGTTTCTCCATGGGGGGCGCGATGGTCGCCGGTGAGTTCGACCGGGCCCGGCAATCTCCCATGTTGTGGGTGGGCATCGCCTGCGTGCTGACCCTGGGGCTCGCCGTGCCGATCACCGTCATCAGCGTCTTCGCGCCCTCCCTGCAGCCGATCCGGGAGCTTGCCGAAGGCACCAAACGCGTTGCGGCCGGGGACTACTCGCGACGCCTGCCGGTGGTCCAAGACGACGACCTCGGCGCGTTGGCGGGGTCGTTCAACCGCATGCAGGCCGGTCTGGCCGAGCGGCAACGGCTTCACGCCGCGTTCGGGAGCTACGTCGACCCGGCCTTGGCGGCACGGCTGCTCGAGCAGGGCGACGACGTGTTCACGGGTGAGCGTCGCGAAGTGAGCGTGATGTTCGTCGACATTCGCGATTTCACGCCGTTCGCCGAGGCGCACACCGCCGAGGAGACCGTCGCCCATCTCAACGCATTGTTCGAGATCGTCGTGCCCGTCGTCGTCGAGGCCGGCGGCCACGTGAACAAGTTTCTCGGCGACGGCGCACTGGCCGTCTTCGGCGCTCCCAACGAGCTTGCCATGCATGCCGACGCCGCGCTGAGCGCCGCGGCGTCGATCAGCAGCCTCGCCGCCGAGCGATTCGGCGGGGAGCTCCGCATCGGCATCGGCATCAACACCGGTGTGGTGATCGCCGGAACCATCGGCGGCGGAGGCAAACTCGAGTTCACCCTCATCGGTGACGCCGTCAATGTGGCGGCCCGCGTCGAGCAGCTCACCAAAAGCACGGGTGACGTGATCCTGCTGACTCAGCAAACCGCCGACGCCTTGGTTTCCCGACCGCCGGGGCTAGCCGATCGTGGATCACATGCCCTGAAGGGCAAGTCAGCCACTACCCAGGTCTTCGGGTTCGCCGCTGGCATTGGTTCTCATCGCCCCGGCTGAATTGCCTGACGCCTGCCGTCCCGGTGATCCGCGGCGCCGGTAGGGCCGCGACACGCGTCAACTCGGCGGGTTCTGCGTCCTGCCGGGATTCGGAAATGCCGGGTTGGTGTAGGCCGGCGTTTCGGGCTCCTGGCCGAGACTCGGAGTCTCGACTGGCGCTGGTCCGGACTCCGGCTCACCCGGGGGAGTCGGCTGTGCCCGATGTTCGGGCGGTGGCGGCTTGGGCACCAGGTAGTTTCTCCACGCGCCCGGTGGGTTCGGGGCAGGGCCGACCGTGTTATCCGGCCAGCGCCATGAACAGCCACCGGAAGCACCCCCGAAATCGCCTGCCGGAATGGTCAATCCGAAACCCATGAAACTTCCACCGATGATGGAGTTGCCACCCGGGCCACCCATGTTCCACCCGCCATACTCGCAGTGCCAGTGGGTGCTGTTCTCCTCGACGGGGAAATCGCAGTAGTACGTCGTTGCCCCAGCCTCGAAAGTACTTCCGCCGACACCGGGATAGTCGCAGACCCCGGGGCCAGGGATGTTGCCGCCCGGCCCGGCCCAGGCCGTGGGGGCGTTGAGGATTGCCCACAACGTAACCCCCGGTGCCACAAGGATTTTGATTGTCTTGCCGATGGACTCTTTCATTGTGAGCGTCTTCTCACTTCGACGCCGGCGCGTCCTTCGCGATACTCATCAGCCGTGTGGAATGCGACCGTATTCCGTTCATCGCGCTGAGTAGGCATTGTCGATGACATGTCTTCACCACCAGAATCAAAGCTGCGGCTGGCTTCAGGCCCCGACCTGAACCGTAGTACTGCTTCACGTTTTGATATCTCGTTTCCGGCGAATTCTAAGCCACTCTTCGCTACGGCCGCCCCGCGCGGCGTGCCTTCGGTCGCGGCGGTCGTGGGCAAGCTGTGCCCGATCGTGCCGATTGCTAAGCTGACCGCACCATGACGTGGGGGGCGTGAGCGTGAGTTATCCGCAGCAGTGGCCACCGCAACCACCGCAGTACCCCAGGCAATGGCCTCCGCCGTACCCGCCGCCGGCGCCCCCGCCGCGCAAGACCAATGTCGTGCTGATCGTTGTGCTTACGGTCGCCGCGCTCGTCGTTCTCATACCGACGGCGTTGGTCGGTTTTTTCGTGATCCGCGACGTGGCCCGCGACGGTCTCGACGGGCGCGGCGGAATCAAGAAAGCCACGACCCTCTCGGCCTTCGATGTGGTGTGCGATCGCGGGTCAATCAGCAACGCCGCCACGTACGGGAAGCCGTACAAGATCGTGGCGTTCGGTCCGGACGAGCGGCCGAACCCGATGAGCCAAGTGACATCCGATCATTGGAGCCAACTCGCGCTCGATCCCCGTGCCGATTACCACGTCAGCCCCGATGACTTCCAGTCGGCGAATGTTGTTGCCTGCCTTACCCGTAAACCCGGAACCGAGGTGAAGGCACTCACCTGCAATTTCCAGACCGACGAAGGCGAACACGTGACCGTCGATTACTACGCCGTGCAGTACGACATCGAGCTTCGCGAAGCCAGGACCGGCAAGCACATCGAACAACTGGGACCGGTGGACGGTCCCGCGGCCAGCTGCCCGTTCCTGCTGTGGGTCAAAAAGCGCGATCCGAAGATGTACGCGGAACCGGATGCCGCGGCGGTCGATGCTAAGCTCGCCGAGTTCGCCCACCGGTAATCGGTGAGCGCGTTCTGGCTGTACACCGAACCGGCCGGCAGTGGATCATGGTGCGGTGACGCAGCCTGACGACTACCAATCCCTGTACAAGTCCTATCTCGAACACTGCAACGAGCACGATTTCGATTCGATGGCCTCGTTCTACACGCCCACCATCAAGGTCAACGGTGTCCCCATGGATCCGGCCTCGGTTACCGACCAATTCGCGCCCGTGATCGCCGCGTTCCCCGACTGGCACTGGGAGATGAGACACATCGTCGTCGACGAGGAGAACATCGTGGTGCACTTCGAGGTCACCGGCACCCACCGGGGAACGTTCCAGGGAATCGAGGCGACCGGTCGGCGGGTGAGCATTTCCGAATTCACCCTCTACCGCGTCGAGGAGGGCAAGTTCGCGGAGGTGTGGGACCTCGTCGACATGGCCGCGCTGATCACACAGATCAGTTGAGGCGTCGCACCGACAAGCGCTCGCGCCCTTCGTCGTTCACGTTTGAAGCCCGACGATGACGATGATCACGCCCGCGATGACGGCCACGGCCAGTGAGAGCAACAGGAAACTGACCACCCACTCCTTGGCCGCCGAGGCCTCGTGGTCGGCCGCCGCGATCGGCGCGAGCCTGCGGCCCGCGCCCCACGCCGCCGCGAGCAGGGTCGCGAGCCAGTTCGCGTAGGCGGCGTACACGATCAGCGCGACGGCCGTAACCCCCCAGGCGTGGGGCAGGTGCAGGTGCGGCCAGAGCAGACCGATCAGCACGAGGAACATGCCGTTGAGGACGGCCTCGAGGTGGCTCGACAGCGCCATACGCGGATTCTTCAACGCCGCGACCGCGAACCCGGTCAGCAGGCCGATCAAGAACAGGACCAGCCCGAGCGTGAACAGCACCGTCTGCATGTCAGCACACTAGGGGCCCGGGCGCTGCGCGTGTGCCGTTATCGCGATCTGCTTGCCTCACGAGACATAAACGGCTGCGGGCGTTCTCGGCGTGTCGTCGCAGAGATTTATGTGTCGTGGCGGCTCGTGACCGCGCCGGTGCCGCGTCAGCGGGTTCCGGGCGGAAGGCTGGGCGGCGTCGTCACGGTCGTGGTCGGCAGTGTCGACGTGTAGCTCGGGCTGCTGGTGACGGTGACGGTGCTGGTGCTGGTGCTGGTCGACGGCGGCGGCACTTCGGTAGTCGTCGTGATCGTCGTGACGGAGGTCGTCGTCGAGGTGGACGACGTCGTCGTCGCGGACGCCGCGGCGAGCACCCCGCAGGCCACCCGCTTGCCCGATTCACCGGTCGAAGCCCCGCTCAGGTTGTCGGCGTTCTGGTGCACGATCAGCGCGGTGCCCGAGCTGTTTCTCAGGTCCGAGGCCGTGAGCAAGCTGGTGGTGGTGACGAGTTTCGCCGAGCCGTCGTTGCGCACCTGCAAGGCGGTCAGGTCACCGCTGGCGGGGAAACCCGTGTGCCCCTGCGCCTGGTAAACCGGTCCCGCGGACTCGAAGTCCCCCTCGCATTTGCCGACCGCGTGGATCATCAGCGCGTGGAAACCCGGGCTCAGCACCTGGTTGGGTCCGGCCTCCACGGTCACCGTCGCGTACCCGTTCGCGAAATCGATGGTGGCGGTGCCGACCTGGTTTCCGTCGGTGCTCTTGAGCTGCGTGGTCATCCGCTCCGTGCCCGGAGGCGCGCTGGAGGACGTCGACGTGCCGGACTGGCCACCCTGCTGGTTTGCGCATGCTGCCAATGGTGCGATGGTCGCGGCGAGCGCCACGGCCGCGAGGGATACGCCCTTGTTCATGGGCCGGGCCTACCCCAATTGGTCGCGGTTGAAACGACTACAGCGAACTCAGCAAGGCGGCCCGGCCGCGGACGCGAAGCTTGTTGATGGTGGACTGCCGCAATCGGCCGATGCGCTCGACCATTCGGTCGCCCAGCGCGTCGAGCAGCCGCGACGGCGATTCGTTCAACCGAGGTGTGCGCGCCTAGGCCGAGCGGCGAATGCCGCGCGTGCGGCCGATGTCGCCCTTCAGCAGCAGGTCGCGCTCGGATTCCGAGAGGCCACCCCAAACCCCGTACGGCTCACCAACTTCCAGGGCGTGCGAACGGCACTCCTGGATGACCGGGCACTGGCGGCACATCTCTTTCGCGCGCTGCTCGCGCTGCATGCGGGCGCGGCCGCGCTCACCGTCGGGATGGAAGAACATCGACGAGTCAACGCCGCGGCACAAGCCCTGCAGTTGCCAGTTCCAGATGTCGGCGTTGGGTCCAGGTAGCTGCTCCGGCTGTGGCATTGGTGTCTCCCTCTCTGCACGGCACGCCCAGTAAGGTCAGGTTCGCGAAGCGATTGTGCAACTGAAATGAAGCGGCGTCACCGATGACTACCCGTCATGCGTAGACGTTAGGGGTGACGGCGAATTTGCGTCAATAGCCACTTAGCCCGGCAAAGTATGTAATGGTTATAAAAGAATTAACGTCGCGTTCATACGTCAACCATTGGCGAAACACGCTCCGTGCTACCAGGCACTTGACCGAATCGAGATTTCCCAGTTCACGGGGCAGGGGAGGGTCGGCCGCGATTAGTACAGGGCCCGTTGTGATTAACAGTTCGGTAACGCGAACAGCACAAACTGTTTACTACCATCGCCGTGATTGAAACTCGTCACACTTTCGTGATTGGCCGGGCGTTGGCGGCCGCCGCCTTCGGCGACCGGCCCGGCACGTGGCCGCTGCCGACGGCGGTCACCCCCGACGATCTGTGGCTGCGCGCCGTCGCCGCCGGCGGACAGGGCCGCTACGGCAACGCCTACCGCGATCTGGCGGAGCTGCGGCGGAGCGCCCCCGCCGGGCGGCTGGTCTCGCTGGCCCACAGCACGCAGGGATCCTTTCTGCGCCAACTCGGTTGGCACGATCTGGCGCGGGGCTGGGACGGTCGCGCCCTGGCGCTGGCGGGTGGGGACCCCGAGGCGTGCGGCGACGCCCTCATCGGATTGGCGGCCGACGCGCTGGGCGTCGGCCGCTTCCCGGCCGCCGCGACGTTGTTGCGGCGCGCGGATTCCGTGCTGGGCGGCGCCGGACCGATACCCGACCGGCTGCCGATACGGCGACGGTGGGTGTGCGCCGAGCTGGCGATGGCTCAGGGCGACGGCGAAACGGCCGTCCGCCATGCGAACGAAGCGGTGGACCTGGCCGGCGCCATGGCCGTGGCGTCCGCGCGGCACGCGGTGAAGAGCCAAGTCGTGCTGGCGGCCGCCCTCTGCAGCGCCGGGGCCGTCGAGCGGGCCCGAGCGGTGGCCGAGGGCGCGCTCGACGCGACCGGGGCGCTCGGGCTGGTCCCGCTGCGGTGGGCGTTGGCGTGCTTGCTGATTGATCTCGGAAGCGTCACCTTTTCGACACAACAGCTGCGGGAAATTCGTGATGTCTCCGCAGGCCACGTGCGGCGCGCCGGTGCGACGTGGCGTTCCGCTTGAAATGGCCTTGCGCCCGTTATTGTCAGTTCGTTAGTTAGCCCGGTTAGCCCGCGATGTGTCCGGTTCGTAACGTTGGAGATACCGCCGTCGATGACAATTCAAGGGGATCGTCTCGACGCTGTGGTTGCCAAGGCCGTGGCGGGGGACAGTAACGCACTACGGGAGGTGCTGGAGACCATCCGTCCGATTGTCGTGCGCTATTGCCGCGCGCGGGTCGGGACAGTCGAGCGGGGCGGCCTGTCAGCGGATGACGTGGCACAGGAGGTGTGCTTGGCGACTATCACGGCGCTGCCGCGTTACCGGGATCGGGGACGCCCCTTTCTCGCTTTCCTCTACGGCATCGCGGCCCACAAGGTCGCCGACGCCCATCGCGCCGCCGGCCGCGATCTGTCCTACCCCACCGAAGTGATCCCCGAGCGCTGGTCTTCGGATGCCGGCCCGGAACAGCGGGCCATCGAAGCCGATTCGGTCAGCCGGATGAGCGAACTGCTCGAGATCCTGCCCGCCAAGCAGCGCGAGATCCTGATCCTGCGCGTCGTCGTCGGCCTGTCCGCCGAGGAGACCGCGTCCGCCGTGGGCAGCACCACCGGAGCCGTCCGGGTGGCCCAGCACCGCGCGCTGTCCCGCCTCAAATCCGAGATGATCGCGGCAGGTGACTGTGCCTGAATCCCTGGACGAATTCGCCCGCACCGATCTGCTTCTCGACGCGCTCGCCGAGCGGCGGCCGGTGCACGTCGGCGATCCCGACACCGACGCGATGGCCACCCTGCTGGAGGACTGGCGCGACAACCTGCGCTGGCCACCGGCCAGCGCGCTGGTGTCGGCCGAGGAGGCCGTCGGCGCCCTGCGCGCCGGATTGGCCGAGCGCCGCCGCAGCCGTCGGGGCCTCGCGACGATCGGGTCGGTCGCCGCGGCGCTGTTGGTGATGAGCGGCTTCGGCGCCATGGTGGTCGAGGCCCGCCCCGGCACGACGCTCTACGGGCTGCACGCGATGTTCTTCGACCAGCCGCGCGTCAACGAGAAGCATCAGGCCTTGCTGTCCGCCCGGGCCGATCTGGCCAAGGTGCAGGAGTCGATCGACCGGGGTGAGTGGGACCAGGCCCGCAATCAGCTGACCGAGGTGAGCAGCTTGGTCCAGTCGATCGAAGACCCGGCCAGCAAACAGGAGCTGACGAATCAGCTGAACCTGTTGAACGCCAAGGTGCAATCGCGGAACCCGAATGCGACGCTGCCGGCGAACACCCCGTCGGCGTGGTCGACCCCGACCACCCCGGTCCCGACGGCGGCGCCGGCGCCCTCGGACGCTTCCCCCGGTCCGTCGGTCACGCCGTCGCCGAGTCAGTCATGGAGCAAGCACCGGCATCACGGCCAGACGGCCGCGCCGTCGGCGGTCACGCCGGACAATCCCTAGCGGCGGTATCCGTCGGCGTCGGAAGAGGTGGCCTCGTTCAGTGACGCGTCGGCGTATCCCCGGCAGTAATCCCACGTGACGTAGGCATCCGGTTCCGGGTCGTAGGCCGGCTCGTGCGGGCGTACGGTGCCGTCGATCAGCAGCTGCAACAGGTTCGCCCGCAGCATGTCCCAGTCGTGATAGTGATCCTGCTGGCATTCGTCGCAGCACACCACCAGCCCGCGAATGCCCTTGTGCGCCAACAGGGCCTCATAAACCGCCAGGTCGGCCAGGTCCGCCTCGACCGCCATCCGCTCTTGGGCGTCCAGCGGTTGCCCCGGCTCTACGGCTTCCAGCGCAGCCGACGGATCGCAGGGGTCGTCGGCGAAAGGATCGGGTGGCAAACCCGGTGGGAGGTGATCGCGCACGCACACTAGCCTACGCAGCCCGGCCGGGATAACGCCAGCAGGGAAGCCGCCCGTCGTTTCCGCACCGTTTGCCGCCCGCGGCGCGCCCCGGCCAGCGGCTCGAGGGGCGCGCGTGCCGATAGGATGGTGTTCTCACGCCGCATCGTATGGAGGGCCCCGCCGATGACCCGTGGCATGTCCCACCTGGAAGACAGCTCCGACCTCGTCGGCAGCCCCTACGTGCGCGTTGGCGGGCTGGTCGACGACGCGGTGCCCACCGGGGGTGACAACCCGCACAAGGTCGCGATGCTGGGGCTCACCTTCGACGACGTCTTGCTGCTGCCGGCCGCATCCGATGTGGTTCCCGCCACGGCGGACACGTCCAGCCAGCTCACCAAGAAGATCAGGCTCAAGGTTCCGCTGGTCAGCTCGGCCATGGACACGGTCACCGAGTCGCGGATGGCCATCGCGATGGCCCGGGCGGGCGGCATGGGCGTGCTGCACCGCAACCTGCCCGTCGCCGAGCAGGCCGGCCAGGTCGAGATGGTCAAACGATCGGAGGCCGGCATGGTCACCGACCCGGTCACCTGCCGCCCGGACAACACCTTGGCGCAGGTCGACGCGCTGTGCGCCCGGTTCCGGATCTCGGGTCTGCCGGTGGTCGATGACACCGGGGCGCTGGTCGGCATCATCACCAACCGCGACATGCGGTTCGAGGTCGACCAGACCCGCAAGGTCGCCGAGGTGATGACCAAGGCACCGCTGATCACCGCCCAGGAGGGGGTGAGCGCGGACGCCGCGCTGGGCCTGTTGCGCCGCAACAAGATCGAGAAGCTGCCCGTCGTCGACGGCCACGGCCGGCTCACCGGCCTGATCACCGTCAAGGACTTCGTCAAGACCGAGCAGCACCCGCTGGCCACCAAGGACAGCGACGGCCGCCTGCTGGTCGGCGCCGCCGTCGGCGTCGGCGGCGACGCCTGGGTCCGCGCGATGATGCTGGTCGACGCCGGGGCCGACGTCCTGATCGTGGACACCGCCCACGCGCACAACCGGCTGGTGCTCGACATGGTCGGCAAGCTCAAGGCGGAGGTGGGCGAGAAGGTCGAGGTGATCGGCGGGAACGTCGCCACCCGGTCCGCGGCCCTGGCGCTGGTCGACGCGGGCGCCGACGCGGTCAAGGTCGGCGTCGGGCCGGGCTCGATCTGCACCACCCGGGTGGTGGCCGGGGTCGGCGCGCCACAAATCACGGCGATCCTGGAGGCGGTCGCGGCCTGCGGGCCCGCGGGCGTGCCGGTGATCGCCGACGGCGGGCTGCAGTACTCCGGCGACATCGCCAAGGCCCTGGCGGCCGGCGCCTCGACGGCGATGCTGGGCTCGCTGCTGGCCGGCACGGCCGAAGCGCCCGGCGAGCTGATCTTCGTCAACGGCAAGCAGTTCAAGAGCTACCGCGGCATGGGGTCGCTGGGCGCCATGCAGGGCCGCGGCGGGGGGAAGTCGTACTCCAAGGACCGCTACTTCGCCGACGACGCGTTGAGCGAGGACAAGCTGGTGCCTGAGGGAATCGAGGGCCGGGTGCCGTTCCGCGGACCGCTGTCCTCGGTGATCCACCAGCTCACCGGCGGCCTGCGCGCCGCGATGGGCTACACCGGCTCGCCCACCATCGAGGCGCTGCAACAGGCGCAGTTCGTCCGGATCACCTCCGCCGGGCTGCGCGAAAGCCATCCGCACGACGTCGCCATGACCGTCGAAGCGCCCAACTACTTCGCGCGCTGAGCCCGGCATGGTCGAAATCGGGATGGGCCGCAACGCCCGTCGCACCTATGAACTGAGCGAAGTCAGCATCGTGCCCTCGCGGCGCACCCGGTCCTCCCAGGACGTGTCCACGGCCTGGCAGCTGGACGCCTACCGCTTCGAGATCCCGGTGGTGGCCCACCCGACCGACGCGCTGGTGTCGCCGGAGTTCGCCATCGAGCTCGGCCGCCTCGGCGGGCTGGGCGTGCTCAACGGTGAGGGCCTGATCGGCCGGCACGCCGACGTGCAGGGCAAGATCGCCCAGCTCGTCGAGGCCGCCACCAAGGAACCCGAACCGTCGGCGTCGATCCGGCTGCTGCAGGAACTGCACGCCGCGCCGCTGAATCCCGACCTGCTGGGAGCCGCGGTCGCGCGCATCCGGGAGGCCGGGGTGACCACGGCGGTGCGGGTCAGCCCGCAGAACGCCCAGGCGCTGACCCCGGTGCTGCTGCAGGCCGGCATCGACCTGCTGGTCATCCAGGGCACGATCGTCTCCGCGGAAAGAGTGGCCAGCGACGGCGAGCCGCTGAACCTCAAGACCTTCATCTCCGAGCTCGACATCCCGGTGGTGGCCGGCGGGGTGCTCGACCACCGCACCGCGCTGCACCTGATGCGCACCGGGGCCGCCGGGGTGATCGTCGGCTACGGCTCCACCCGCGGCGTCACCACCAGCGACGAGGTGTTGGGCATCAGCGTGCCGATGGCCACCGCGATCGCCGACGCCGCCGCGGCGCGGCGCGAATACCTCGACGAGACCGGCGGCCGCTACGTGCACGTGCTGGCCGACGGCGATATCCACACCTCCGGCGAGCTGGCCAAGGCGATCGCCTGCGGGGCGGACGCGGTGGTGCTCGGCACGCCGCTCGCCGAGGCCGCCGAGGCGCTGGGCGAGGGCTGGTTCTGGCCAGCCGCGGCGGCGCACCCGTCGTTGCCGCGCGGGGCGTTGCTGCAGATCGCCCTGGGCGAGCGGCCGCCGCTGGAACGGGTGCTCAACGGGCCGTCCGACGACCCGTTCGGTTCGCTGAACCTGGTCGGTGGTCTGCGCCGATCGATGGCCAAGGCCGGCTACTGCGACCTCAAGGAGTTCCAGAAGGTCGGGCTGACCACCGGAAGCTGATCGCCGCGGCGTCGCCGCGAGTGTGAAGCTAGCCGCACACTGGCGCGACGGGGTTCGGGGCAGCTGGTTTATTACCGGCCGGTAAGGCCATACTGGTGCGATGAGGCCGGATTACGACGTTCTGATCATCGGTTCGGGGTTCGGGGGTAGCGTCAGCGCGCTGCGGCTGACCGAAAAGGGCTACCGGGTAGGCGTATTGGAGGCCGGGCGCCGCTTCGCCGACGAGGATTTCGCCGAGACGTCGTGGGACCTGCGCAAGTTCCTCTGGGCCCCCAGGCTGGGTTGCTACGGCATTCAGCGGATCCATCCCCTGAAGAACGTGCTGATCCTGGCCGGCGCCGGGGTGGGCGGCGGCTCCCTGAACTATGCCAACACGCTGTACGTGCCGCCGGAGCCGTTCTTCGCCGACCGGCAGTGGTCGCACATCACGGACTGGCGCGACGAGCTGATGCCGCACTACGAGCAGGCCAAGCGGATGCTCGGGGTGGTGACGAACCCGACCTTCACCGACGCCGACCGCGTCCTGAAGGAGGTCGCCGACGAGATGGGCTGCGGTGACACCTTCGTGCCCACCCCGGTGGGCGTGTTCTTCGGGCCCGAGGGCACCAAGACGCCCGGCAAGACCGTGCCGGACCCGTATTTCGGCGGCGCGGGACCGGAGCGCACCGGCTGCCTGGAGTGCGGGTGCTGCATGACGGGCTGTCGTTACGGCGCCAAGAACACGCTGTTGAAGAACTACCTCGGCCTCGCCGAATCGGCTGGGGCGCAGGTCATTCCGATGACAACCGTGAAGGGTTTCCAGCAGCGGTCCGACGGGCTGTGGGAGGTCCGCACCGTGCGCACCGGAAGCTGGCTGCGCCGGGACCGGCGCACCTTCACCGCGACGCACCTGATCCTGGCCGCGGGTACCTGGGGAACCCAGCATCTGCTGTTCAAGATGCGCGACCGGGGCAAGTTGCCGCGGCTGTCCGAGCGCCTTGGCGTGCTGACCCGCACCAACTCCGAGTCGATCGTCGGCGCCGGCAAGCTCGAGGTCGACCCGAACCTGGACCTGACGCACGGCGTGGCCATCACGTCATCGATCCACCCGACGTCGGACACCCACGTCGAACCGTGCCGTTACGGCAAGGGATCCAACGCGATGGGCCTGCTGCAGACGCTGATGACCGACGGCACCGGCCCGGAGGGCACCGACGTGCCGCGCTGGAAGCAGCTGCTGGACCAGGCGCGTGAGGATCCGCGCCGCATGATGCGGATGCTCAACGTCCACCAGTGGAGCGAACGCACCCTGATCGCCCTGGTGATGCAGCACCTGGACAACTCGATCACCACCTACACCAAGCGCGGCAAGCTGGGCATCCGCTGGTACACCAGCAAGCAGGGGCACGGGGACCCGAACCCGGCCTGGAACCCCGTCGGCAACAGGGTCACCCGGCGCATCGCCGAAAAGGTCGACGGCGTGGCCGGCGGCACCTGGGGCGAGCTGTTCAACATCCCGCTGACCGCGCACTTCCTCGGGGGCGCGGCGATCGGCGACAGCCCCGAACACGGGGTCATCGACCCCTACCACCGGGTTTACGGCTACCCGACGTTGTTCGTGGTCGACGGCGCCGCGATCTCGGCGAACCTGGGTGTCAACCCGTCGCTGTCCATCACCGCGCAGGCCGAGCGGGCCGCCTCCTTGTGGCCGAACAAGGGCGAGAGCGATCAGCGCCCGCCGCAGGGTGACGACTACCGCCGGCTGGACCCGATCGCCCCGGAGCACCCGGTGGTGCCGGCCACCGCGCCGGGCGCGCTGCGCTGGTTGCCGATCACCCCGGTGACCTCGGCCGGCTAGCTGGCGATCGCCTCGAGCGGGGCGCCACTGACCACCCGGCTGCGTTCCCGGTGGATGTTGAAGGGCACGTCGCCCATCAGCGTGACCCGGTGCATCAGCCGCGGCTGGTCGTCGTAGTCGTCGACCGCCCGGTGCTGGGTGGCCCGGTTGTCCCAGATGGCAACGTCGCCCGGCGCCCAGTTCCAGCGAATGGTGTTCTCCGGCTTGGTGATTCGTCGTTGCAGCATTTCGAAGAGCACGCTTGATTCGTAGCTGTCCAGGCCAACGAACCCGCGCACGAAGTCTCCCAGCAGCAGCGTGCGCTCGCCGGTCTCCGGGTGCACCCGCACCACCGGGTGCTCGGTCCGGAAGTCCGGCTTTTCGAAGGCCTGCCGGAACGCGCGCTGCGCGTCGGTCAACGCCTCGGGGGCGATGTAGTCGTAGCGGTTGGTGTGCAGCGCCCACAGGTCGTCGACGAGCCACGTGAGCGGCTCGGGCAGGTCGTCATACGCGGCCGCGGTGTTGGTCCACAGCGTCGATCCGCCGTACCGGGGCAGGGTGACGGCGCGCAGGATCGAGGCCGCGGGGTAGTTCGCGACGAACGTGACGTCGGTGTGCCAGCGGTTCGCCTTGCCGTACTCGGAGTTGATCGGGGTGATGACCGGCGCGTTCTTGGCCGCGAGCAGCTCGGCGGCCGGGTGGCCGACGGGCGTGCCCAGCAGGTCGGCGAACGCCAGTTGCTGCGCGTCATCGAGGTGGTGCTGGTGGCGGAAGAAGATCACCTTGTGGGTCAACAGCGCCTGGTGGATCTTGTCGACCGCGGCCGGGTCGAGGCCGCCCCCGAGGCGCACCCCGTCGACCCGCGCGCCGATGCGGCTTCCCAGCTTGGTGACGGTTATCTGGCCAATCATTTTCATCAGTCCTCGCGTGAAAGGTGTGTAGTCAACTGACTACATCCGGTAGTGTAGACACATGACTACAGTGCCCGCAAGGGGCCGCGGAAAAGTGCCCACCGGGCGCGAGGAGGTCGCGGCGGCGATCCTGGAGGCCGCCACCGACCTGTTCGCCGAGCGGGGCCCGGCGGCGACGTCGATCCGCGACATCGCCGCGCGATCCAACGTCAACCACGGGCTGGTGTTCCGTCATTTCGGTACCAAGGACAAGCTCGTGGGCGCCGTGCTCGATCACCTGGGTGCCGACCTGAGTGCCCTGCTGAGCGCCGAGCCGCCCGCCGACGTGCTGGACCGGGCCCTGGACAGGCAGATGCGCGTGATGGCCCGGACCGTGCTCGACGGATATCCGGCGGGACAGCTGCAGACGCGTTTTCCCACCGTCGCGACGTTCCTCGACTGGGTGCTGCCGCTGCACGACAACGAGACCGAGGCGCGGCTCGCCGTGGCGAACGCGCTGGCGCTGCAGTTCGGGTGGCGGCTGTTCGCGCCGATCCTGCGCTCGGCCACCGGGCTCGACGAGCTGACGGACGACGAAATACGCAAGGCCGTGCGGGCCGAGGTGGCCCGGATCCTCAACCCGGGCTAACCCTTACTTGTTGCGGGTCAGCGCCCGGCGGTGCAGCGGCTCGCGGCCCGGGGGCTGCTGCGGGGGCGCCAGCAGAGGCTTGCGCGGCCGCACCGCGATGGTTTTGGGCGTATCGGTGCTCAGGGTGACCTCTTCACCCGCATGCCGGATGGTGAGCTGGCCGCCCGGCCCGTCGCGCACCGTGTAGGTGACGTCGGAATGGTTGACGTCGACCGTGACGCGGAAATCGCGCCACCGCAGCCGGAACCGCAATCGCGAAATGCCATCGGGCAGTGCGGGATCCAGCGACAGGATGCCCTCGTCGTCGCGCAGCCCGCCGAAGCCGCCGACCAGCGCCGTCCAGGCGCCGGCCAGCGAGGCCATGTGCAGGCCGTCGCGGGTGTTGTGGTGCAGATCGCGCAGGTCGATCAGCCCGGCCTCGTAGGCGTAATCGTGCGCCAATTCCAGGTGGCCGACCTCGGCGCACATCACCGCCTGGGTGCAGGCCGACAGCGACGAGTCGCGCACCATGCGCCGCTCGTAGTAGTCGACGTTGCGGGCCTTCTGTTCGGGGGTGAACGCGTGGCTGTGCCACTGCATCGCGAGCACCAGGTCGGCCTGCTTGATCACCTGCGCGGGGTAGAGCCGCACGTACGGGTCATGCAGCAGCAACGGATAGGAGTGGTTCTCCTGGAAATCCCACTCCGCCAGGGTGGTGAACCCCTCGCACTGCTGATGCACCCCCAGGCCGGCGTCGTAGGGGATGTTGGCGGCGTCGGCCGCGTCGCGCCAGGACGCCGTCTCCTCGGTGGTGACCCCCAGGTCCTCCGCCGCCTCGGGATGGCGGTTGCAGGCCTCGGCCGCGGTGCGCAGATTGTGCGCGGCCATCAGGTTGGTGAAGACGTTGTCCCGCACGATCGCGGTGTACTCGTCGGGGCCGGTGACGCCGTCGAGGTGCCAGACGCCGTGCCGATCGTGGTGACCGAGCGACACCCACAGCCGCGCCGTTTCGACGAGAACCTTGAGACCGCAATGCTTTTCGAGCTCATCGTCGCCGGTGACGATGCGGTAGCGCTCGAAGGCCATGGCGATGTCGGCGTTGATGTGCCAGGCCGCGGTGCCGGCCGGCCAGTACGCCGAGCATTCCTGCCCGCGGATGGTGCGCCAGGGGAAGCTGGCGCCCTCGAGGCCGAGTTCGGCCGCCCGCTCCTTGGCGAGATCCAGCGTCGACGCCCGCCACCGCAGCGCGTCGGCGACCGCATGCGGGGCGGTGTAGGTGAGCACCGGCAGCACGTAACCCTCGGTGTCCCAGAAGGCGTGGCCGTCGTAACCGGTTCCGGTGAGCCCCTTGGCCGCGATCGCACGGCGCTCGGCGCGCGCGCTGGCCTGCAACAGGTGAAACAGCCCGAACCGCACCGCCTGCTGGGATTCGGGGTCGCCCTCGACCTCGACGTCGGCGCAGTCCCAGAAGTCGTCCAGGTAGGCGCGCTGCGCTTCCAGCAGTCCCTGCCACCCGCTGTAGCGGGCGCTGTGGATGGCGGCGGCGGCCTGGTCGCGCAGCGCCGGGCGGGAGCGCATGCTCGACCAGCCGTACGCCAGATACTTGACGATGCGCAGCTTCTGCCCGGCCCGCAGCCCGCAGATCACGGTGGTCCGCGCCAGATCTTCGCGGGCGTCGGTGCTGAACTCGACGCGCCCGGGAACGTCGATCTCGTGGTCCATCGCGGCCGCCATCATCAGCGCGCTGCTGCGGGTGCGGTGCATGAGAAGCGCCCCGGTGTCGGTGTTTTCGTGGTCGACGGCCACCAGTGGGTTCTCCAGGATGGCCGACACCCGCGGGTCGCCCGAGGTCTGCGGTTGGTCCTCGTTGGTGACCAGTTCGGATTGCACCGTCACGCGGACGAAGTCGCCGACCGCTTCCACGACGTATTCGATGGCGGCTACACCGCGCTGCACCAGCGACACCAGCCGGGTGGACACCAGCCGGATCTCCTTGCCCGCGGGGGAGCGCCAGTGCGTGCGGCGGGTCATCGTCCCGGCGCGCATGTCGAGATCCCTTTCGTGGGAGAGCAATTCGCCGTAGCGGACGTCGAAGGGCTCGTCCTCGACCAGCAGGCGGATGATCTTGCCGTTGGTGACGTCGACGATCGTCTGGCCGGCCTCCGGGTAGCCGTAGCCGGCCTCGGCGTAGGGCAGCGGCCGGATCTCGTAGAAGGAGTTCAGGTAGGTGCCGGGCAGGCCGTAGGGCTCACCCTCGTCGAGGTTGCCGCGCAGCCCGATGTGGCCGTTGGACAAGGTGAACAACGACTCCGACTGGGCCAGGATGTTCAGGTCGAGCTGGGTTTCGCTGACGTGCCATGGATCAACGGGAAACGATTCGTCGGTGATCATGAGGGCAGCAGCTCGGCGAGGTCGGTGACCACCACGTCGGCGCCGTTGCGGCGCAGATCGTCGGCCTGGCCCACCCGGTCGACGCCGACCACGTAGCCGAAGTTGCCGGCGTGGCCGGCCTGCACGCCCGAGATGGCGTCCTCGAACACCGCCGCCGCGTCGGCGTCGACGCCGAGCAGCTCGGCCCCCCGCAGGTAGGAGTCCGGCGCCGGCTTGCCGGCGATGTTCTCGTCGCGCAGCGTGACGCCGTCGACCCGCTGCTGGATGAACCGGTCCAGGCCGGTGATCTCCAGCACGTCGCGGGTGTTGGCGCTCGAGGACACCACGGCGATTCCCAGGCCCGCGGCCGAGACCGCCTCCAGGTATCGGCGTGAGCCTTCGAACACCTCGACGCCGTCCTCGCGCAATACCTTCTGGAACATGTCGTTCTTGCGGTTGCCCAGGCCGTACACCGTCTCGTCGTCCGCCGGGTCGTCGGGACTGCCGTCGGGTAGCTCGATCCCGCGGCTCTGCAGGAACGACCGGACGCCGTCCTCGCGCTTCTTGCCGTCCACGTATTGGCGGTAGTCGGCGGCCGCGTCGAAGGGGACGAATTCGTCGCCGGTGCGCTTGGCCCGCTCCGCCAGGTAGTCGTCGAACATGGCCTTCCAGGCCTTGGTGTGCACGCTCGCGGTGTCGGTGAGCACCCCGTCGAGGTCGAACAGACAGGCGTGCACCTTCTCGGGCAGACCCAGCACGGGCGGACCTCGCTTCCTGGTCTGAAGACGACTAGTTAAGCGATACCCACTCCACCACGCCGAGCAATCAGCGCGCCACCTGGCCCGCCGGTTTCACCTCACACACACCGCCTGGATGGCGCGAAGCCGTCCGTCGGCCAGCGCCCGGGTGAGGTTGCCGGCCTTGCGGTCGAAGTCGGTGACGAAGGCGTGCAGCCCCAGCGGGCTAAACGGCTGGGCGAGGATCGCCTGCATCAACGCGCTGGCCTGGTCGGTGAGATCGTTCCACTGCTCGACGACGAACCCCGCCGACTGCACGGCGGCGCGGAGCGCGCCGGGCGTCACCAGATGGCTGCGCGCGGGCGCGTCGGCCCACGGCAGGGGAAAGTCGAGCGCACCCGCTCCGGCGGTTGTGATGTCCCACAAGCCAAGCCGTCCGCCGTCCTCGAGCACTCGGTGCGCCTCGGAATAGAGGCGCGCCTTGTCGGCCACGTTCATCTGGACGTGCTGGCTGATGACGACGTCGAAAGTGCCGTCGGCGAACGGGAGTTCGGTGACGTCAGATTGGTGAACGGAGATCCGGCCGTCGAGCCCGACGAGCCGATTGAGCCAGCGGTGCGTTTCGCAATATTCGGCGGTGAGATCCACGGCGGTGACGTGGCAGCCGTAGCGGTCGGCGACGTAGCGGGCGGTGCCGCCGACGCCGCTGCCGGCATCGAGCACCTCGCTGTCACCGGTGATCCCCACCAGGTCCACCAGCTGTCCGGTCGCCACGCGGCCCATCGTGTGGAAGTCCTCCAGCAGGCCCAGGTCAGCCGGGGCCAGCCGGTCCAGGTCCTTACCGGCCGAGATCAGCGCCCGCTCGATCTGGCCGCGCGACAGGCCGGTCGAGTACTGGCTCGCAATCGTGTCGTTCACTTCTGCGCCCAGGCCGTGATGATGGGCGGCATCATGATGAGGGCGTCGGCCGCGATCGCCTGCTCGCGGAAGAGCGGCACGAAGTTGCCGATGTCGGCGACCTCGTCGATGGCGAAGCCGCCCTGTTGTGCGATGGGGGAGACCAGCCGCCAGACTTCCGCGCCGTACGCCAGGATGTCGGCGTCGGCGGCCGTCCCGATCGGCGCGCCGATGGTGAGCCTCGGCGAGCCCAGGCCGGCGTCGGCGAAGATCGTGTGCAGCGTGGTGCCGAACCGCGCGGACAGGCCCATGGCCTCGAAGGCCCGCACGATCCCCGATATCACCTGACCGAATAGCGGTATCTCCGGGACGCTGCGCGCAGCGGCAATGTCGTTCTCGGAGAACGCGATCACGCCGCCGGGGCGCACGAACGAGCTGAGCCGGCCGAGGGCGGTCGCCGGATCGGGCAGGTGCATGAGGATCAACCGGCCGACGATCGCGTCGACGGGCTCGTGCAGCTCGATCGCGTCAATTGCGGAGTGGATGAAACGTACTGTGCCCAGGCCCTGTTCGGCCGCACGGGCGCGGGCCAGCTCGACCATCTCGGGTGCGGCGTCCACCCCCAGGACGCTCCCGGTCGGGCCGACCAGCCGGGCCGCGATGAACGAGACGTCGCCGGGCCCGCTGCCGATGTCGAGCACCCGCATCCCCGGGCGCAGGCCGGCGAGGCGCAGCGCGTGCTCGGTGTAGTCGTTGTAGAGCCTGCCCTGCAGGAGCAGCCGCCGCACCTCCGCGTCGGCGTGGCCGAGAACATACGTGCTGCCGTTCATGACACTTCCCTTTCGGTTTGACGCGCCGGCAACAACCAGCCGACGACGATTGCGGCGCCCAGTGCGATGCCGGCGCATACCAGCGAGCTCACCCGCAGACCGTCGAGGAACGCGTGATCGACGACGCCGCGGACATAGCCGGCTTGTGGCGGGGGCAGTTGCTGAATCACCCTGTGCGCCAGCGCCATCGAGTGCCGCATCGGCTCGGCGGGCAGCCCGGTCAAGGCATCCGCCCCGAGATGCCCGGAATACACCGACGCGAAGATGCTGCCGGCGATGGCCACCCCGAGCGTGCCGCCGAGTTCGCGCGTGGTGTCGTTGACGGCCGAACCGACGCCGGCCTTGTCCACCGAGAGCGACCCCATGATCGCCTCGGTCGCCGGGGAAACGGTCAGGCCGAGGCCGCCACCGAGCAGCAGCATCTGCATGGCGATCTGGTCGTAGGGTGTGGCGGCGTTCGCCGTGGACGCCCACGCCAGGCCGGCGGCGAACACGGTGAGGCCGGCGGCGACGACGGCCGTGGTGCCGATTCGTTCCACCAGCCGGGGCCCCAGGATGCTGGCAAGCGCGATGGAGGCGGCGACCGGAAGCAGCCGCACGCCGCTCTGAAACGCGGTGTAGTCCTTGATGAATTGGAAGTACTGGGTGATGACGAAGATGAACCCGAACAAGGTCAGGAAGCCGGCGGTCACCGCAAGGCTGCCGCCGGAGAACCGGCGGTTGACGAACACCGAGACGTCAAGCATCGGATGCGTGGTGCGCCGCTCCCACAAGGCGAACACGGCGAGGACCGTTGCCGCAAGGGCGAATCCGGCCGCGGTCCGGCCGTTGGTCCATCCCCAGGTGGGCGCCTGGATGACCGTGTAGACGAGGGCGGTGATCCCGGCGGCGGACAGGATCAGCCCGGGGACGTCGACGCGCGGGGCGGCCGGGTCGCGCGAGGTCGGAACGAAGAGGAAGCCGCCGATGATGGCCACGGCGGCCACGGGGATGTTGACCATGAAGATCGAGCCCCACCAGAAGTGTTCGAGCAGCCAGCCACCGCTGATCGGTCCGACGGCCACCCCGACGCCCACCATCGCCGCCCACAGCCCGATCGCCTTGGCGCGCGCGCCCGCGTCGGTGAAGATGTTGGTGATCAGTCCGAGCGTGGTCGGAAAGATCACCGCCGCGCCCACGCCCATGGCGGCGCGTGCGGCGATCAGCTGGTCGGCCGAATTCGCCTGTGCCGCAAGGGCGGACGTGGCGGCGAAGAGTGCGAGCCCGGAGTTGAGCCACCCCCGCCGGCCGTACCGGTCGGACAGGCTGCCCGCCGAGAGCAGCAGGCCGGACATCACCAGGGTGTAGGCGTCGACGATCCACTGCAGCTGGGCGGTGTCGGCCCCGAGTTCGCGCGACAGCGTCGGCAGCGCGACGTTGACGATGGTGGCGTCGACGCTGATGACGAAGACACCGAGGCAGATGACGGCCAGCGCGGCGATCGGCCGGTTCCGGAATAGCGGGTCGATAGGCATGGACAAGACGGTAAAGCTAATAGACAAATAAATCAAGTAGTGAGTTGAAAAAGACGTCTGCCGGTAGGTAGACTGGCGTGGTGGCGTCCCGCAGGAACTACAACCAGAATTGCCCGATCGCGCGTGGCCTCGACGTCCTCGGCGAGCGGTGGACGCTGCTGATCCTGCGCGAGCTGGTCGGCGGCGCCCGCCGCTACGGTGACCTGCGCGACGCGCTGCCGGGCATTGCGACCAATCTGCTGGCCGAGCGGCTGAAGGAATTGCAGGAGGCGGGGATCGTCGACCGGACCGACCTGCCCGCCCCGATCGGGCGCACCGTCTACACGCTCAGCGACCTGGGCTGGCAGCGGGTGCTGCCCGTGCTGCGGAGCGTCGCGTTGTTCGGGCTGGACCGGATGGACCCGATCGGGGACGGGCCGGGAACGCCCTTGAACGGTTTCCTGGCCGGATTCCTGCTCGGCTTCGATTCGGCCGGGGCGGCCGGCCTGGAGGCGACGATCCGCATCGACATCGACGGCCGCCGTTTCGAATTCGCGGTGACTCAGGGGCGGCTCGCCGGCGCTCGTGGCGAGCCTTCGGTGACGATCACCGCCAGCGCCGCGGATCTGGTCGGCGCGCGCCTGGGCGTGAGCGACGCGAAGCGACGGGCGGCGCTGCGGCGCGTCAACTTCGAAGGCGATCCACAAACCGTCGGCGCGGTGCGGCAGGCGTTCGGGCTGTAGGACTCACCGGACGAGCAGGGCGTCGATCCACGCCTGCGCGATGAACTTGCCATAGCGGCTGATCGACCAGCCGCGTTCGAGCACGAGCAGCTCGTAGAGCTCGGGTGCGTGATAGGTCCACAGGATGTCTCGCGCCTGTCTGGCGTTGACCCGCAGCTGCCCGGTGCGGGCGAGGTCGGAGGCGAACATCGTCATGCCGGTCAGGGTCTCGTCCCTGATCTGCTTCCAGACGGCGGCGGCGTCCGGCGACACCGCGGCGCCGTCGCGGGCGAGCAGCTGGACCGGTGCGCTGCGCGGCATGCTGGCGACCAGGTGCTTGGCGTAGAGCTCCAGCTTGTCGACGGCCTCGGTGGCGTCGGCCACCTCCTGGATGACGTCGCGCTCGACCATCGGGATCGGCTCGTCATCGCCGGCGACCGACACATCGAACAGCGCTTTCAACACGCCGGCCTTGGTCGCGAACGTCTTGTACACCGTTTCGACCGACACGGCGGCGTCGCGGGCGATCTCGGCGATCGTCGTCGCCGCGTACCCCTGGGCCAGGAAGCGCCGCCGGGCGGCCGCGAGCACCGCGTGCCGGTTGTGCTGCGCCTGCTGCCTGCGACGGGTCGAGTCGTACCGGCGGGGCGGCTCGCGCTTGACAGATCCCATAATTGAGTACATGCTCCTGTATCTATTACAGTTCACTGTATCAGAATTGGGGAGCTTGAGATGACAACCGCAACCCGCCACGCCGCCGGCCTTTCGGACGGCGCCAATCCCGCCGACGTGGCGCGTGCCCTGGCCCCCGAAATCACGCGGCGCGCCGCCGAGGCCGAGGCGCTGGGCACCTTGCCGATCGATCTGGTCGAGCGGATGCGCGGCGCGGGCATTTTCCGTGCCGTTCAACCGCGCTCGCTCGGCGGATTCGAAGTGGCCCCAGTCGAGTTCATCGAGATGATCGAGGAACTTGCGCGCGCCGACGGTTCGGTGGGCTGGGTCGCGGCGATCGGGGCGGGCGCGCCCGCGTTCACCGCCTGGCTCGAACCCGCCGCCGCAGCAGCACTGTTCGGTCCGGACGCCGACTTCCTGGCGGCCACGGTGTTCGCCCCCACCGGGCGCGCCGTCCCGGACGGCCGCGGCCGGTTCGCGGTCGACGGCCGGTGGCCGTTCGCCAGCGGTTGCCGCCACGCCGAATGGATGCTGGGCGGGATGTTCGTCTTCGACGGTGACGCGCCGCGGATGCTGCCCGGGCGCGGCCCCGACTGGCGCCTGGCGTTCTTCCCGCGCGCGGACGTCGAGATCGTCGACAACTGGGACGTCCTGGGGTTGCGCGCCACCGGCAGCAACGACGTGGTTGCGCGCGGCGTGCACGTCGCCGAGGAACACACCATCAGCCCGTTCTTCGAACCGGCCCGCCGGGACGGCCCGTTGTGGCGGCTGCCGTTCTTCACCCTGGTGGGAGTGGGCCTGGTCGGCGTCCCGCTCGGGATCGCGCGGCGCGCACTCGACGAATTCGCCGACCTCGCACCGACGAAGGCGCGCGCCGGCACGTTCGAGCCGCTCGCCGCCGACCCCGCCGCCCAAGTCGAGTTCGCCCGGGCCGACGCCGGTTTGAAATCCGCCCGCGCCTTCGTCCTCGACGAGGCGGGCGCCATGTGGGAAACCGCCCGGGCCGGCGATCCGCCGCCGCTTCAGCAGCGCGCCGGCTTCCAGCTCGCCGCCCAGCAGGCGATGCGAGCGGCGCGCCACGCGGTCGACACGGCGTTCGGCTTGGCCGGGGCGGGCGCGGTGCACGCAGGGCACCCCCTGCAACGATGCTTCCGCGACCTGCACACCGCCGGCCAGCACGTGTACTTCAGCCCGGCGGCGCTGAAGCGCTACGCCGGCACCCGATTCGGCATTGCGCAGCCCACGCACCTGATGTGAGGCGGGCGTGGGCACGGCCCCACCGGGGCGGTCCCAGCCGGCCACTAAGCTGGCTGCCGTGGAAACCCCCTCGCCGCGGCCCGTGTTGGTGGTCGACTTCGGCGCCCAATATGCGCAGCTGATCGCCCGGCGCGTCCGCGAGGCGCGGGTCTTCTCCGAGGTCATCCCGCACACGGCGTCGATCGACGAGATCAAGGCCCGGCAGCCGTCGGCGCTGGTGCTGTCCGGGGGGCCGTCCAGCGTCTACGAGGAGGGCGCCCCGCAGCTCGATCCGGCGGTGTTCGACCTCGGTGTGCCGGTGTTCGGCATCTGCTACGGATTCCAGGCCATGGCGCAGGCGCTGGGCGGGACGGTCGCCCGCACCGGCACCAGCGAATACGGCCGCACCGAGCTGAAAGTTGTTGGCGGCGAATTGCATTCGGGGCTGCCAAGCACTCAGCCGGTCTGGATG
Organism: Mycobacterium sp. E3305; assembly: GCF_001666785.1. Lineage (NCBI taxonomy): Bacteria > Bacillati > Actinomycetota > Actinomycetes > Mycobacteriales > Mycobacteriaceae > Mycobacterium > Mycobacterium sp. E3305. Next base: position 124,805 of record NZ_LZJA01000154.1, read on the forward strand.
AGTCACGGCGACGCGGTCACCGCCGCGCCGGAGGGGTTCGACGTGGTCGCCAGCAGCGCGGGCGCGACAGTGGCCGCCTTCGAGAACCGGAGCCGCCGCCTGGCCGGGGTGCAGTACCACCCCGAGGTCATGCACACCCCGCACGGGCAGCAGGTGCTCAGCCGGTTCCTGCACGACTTCGCCGGGCTGGGCGCGGAGTGGACGCCCGCCAACATCGCCGGCGCGCTGGTCGAGCAGGTGCGCGAACAGATCGGTGACGGGCACGCGATCTGCGGGCTGTCCGGCGGGGTGGACTCGGCGGTGGCGGCCGCGCTGGTGCAGCGCGCCATCGGCGACCGGCTGACGTGCGTCTTCGTCGACCACGGGCTCCTTCGTGCCGGCGAGCGCGCGCAGGTGCAGCGCGACTTCGTCGCCGCCACCGGCGCCAACCTGGTCACCGTCGACGCCGCGGACACCTTCCTGCAGGCGCTGTCGGGGGTTACCAACCCCGAGGGCAAGCGCAAGATCATCGGCCGCCAGTTCATCCGGGCCTTCGAGGGCGCGGTCCGAGACATCCTGAGCGACACCGGATCCGAGGTCGAGTTCCTGGTGCAGGGCACGCTGTATCCCGACGTGGTGGAGTCTGGCGGGGGCAGCGGAACCGCCAACATCAAGAGCCATCACAATGTCGGCGGCCTGCCCGACGACCTGAAGTTCCGGCTCGTCGAGCCGCTGCGGCTGCTGTTCAAGGACGAGGTGCGCGCCGTCGGGCGCGAGCTGGGCCTGCCGGAGGAAATCGTTGCGCGCCAACCCTTTCCGGGGCCCGGGTTGGGCATCCGAATCGTCGGCGAGGTCACCGCGGCGCGGTTGGAGACCCTGCGGCGCGCCGACTCGATCGCGCGCGAGGAACTCACCGCCGCCGGCCTGGACAACCTGATCTGGCAATGCCCGGTGGTGTTGCTGGCCGAGGTCCGCTCGGTCGGTGTGCAGGGTGACGGCCGGACGTACGGGCATCCGATCGTGCTGCGGCCGGTGTCCAGCGAGGACGCCATGACCGCCGACTGGACCCGGGTGCCCTACGAGGTGCTGGAGCGCATCTCGACCCGCATCACCAACGAGGTCCGCGAGGTCAACCGCGTGGTGCTCGACATCACCAGCAAACCCCCCGGCACCATCGAGTGGGAGTGAAGGCGCTCGCTTTTTGCGACGAACGTGCGGCCAGCCGCACACTCGTGGCCGAACGTGCGGCCAGCCGCACACTCGAGAGCGTGGCTACTCCACGAATTCGCTTCGGCCGTAAGCGATCGTGGCGGCTGCCCAGTTGCCGCCGGCTTCGCCGACGAGTCGTCGGGCGACGTCTCGATCGTGGTTTCCCGCGACCAGGATCAAGGTGTGGTCGGTGGTGGTGACCGATCCACCCCGGATGCGGTCGCGGGCGGCCGGGTCGGCCGCCAGCGCGTCGCCGAAGCGGGCGATGTCGACTTCCGGCACGGCGATGATGATCGCGTCCTGGTCCGGCGTGGGCTCGTAGTCGAAGGTCAGCACCGCTTCTTGGTCGAACTGGCGGCGCAGCGCCTCGGCGGCGGCGTGCACCGAGCCGTCGGCGCCGCACAGATGAAATTCCCGCGAGCTCTCCCGGGTGTTCCGGTGCTGCGCGCTCGACCAGTACACCCCGTCGAGCGGGGTCGATCCCGTCACCGCCGCGCCGCTTGATGCGATCGTCACGGTGGCCTGCGCCTCGAACAGGGGATCGGTGGTGTCGGTGGCGAACAGCTCCGCCTGCCGGCAGGGGGCGGCGGCACTTGGCACCGGAAAAGTACAGCAAAAGAGCACCATCAGCCACACCAGCAACGACCGCATAAAGCAGCCTCTCACGTTTCTTGACGGTTGTCGGAGGGCGGGTGTTTACTCCAACTGTATCGAACATATATTCGAACAGGAGGCAGTCATGACCGCGGCTTTGGCCTCCGAAAATCGCGCTGAGCAGCTCGAATCGCTTCGGCGGCGGATGGCCGTGATCACCGGGAAGGCGCCGGGGCCCGCGGCCACCCGTGCCGACGATCTGCTGCCGGAATCGGAAGCCCAACTGGCGCTGCCGCGGTGGTTGGCGGAGTCGCTGCCGGCGCCCCTGCCGCGCGGATCGGTGGCGGTCCTCTCGGGCGCCCGGTCGCTGCTGCTGAGCATGGTGGCCGCGGTGACGGCGGCGGGCGGCAACGTGGCAATCGTCGGCCAGCCGGATATCGGGCTGCTGGCGGCCGCGGAGATGGGGGCGGATCTGAGCCGGGTCGCGGTGATCCCGGATCCCGGCACCGATCCGGTGGAGGTGGCCGCGGTGCTCGTCGACGGCATGGATCTGGTGGTCCTCGGCCTGGGCGGGCGCCGGGTGCCGCAGACCCGGGCGCGGGCGGTGGTAGCGCGGGCCCGCAACAAGGGGTGCACCGTGCTGGTCACCGACGGTGACTGGCAGGGGGCGCCCACCCGGCTGGAGGCTCGGGTCTGCGGTTACGAGCTCACCTCGGGGGGCCGCCCTGGGTTCGGCCGGATCAGCCGGGTGCGGCTGCAGGTCAGCGGGGTGTGTGCGGGCCGGCGGGTGACCGCCCGGGCGCGAGCCGGGTGAATTCACCAGTGGCATCCCGGGTGCTGGCCATCTGGTGCATGGACTGGCCCGCGGTCGCCGCGGCCGCGGCCGCCGGCCTCTCCGCGACCGCCCCGGTGGCGGTCACGTTGGCCAATCGGGTGATCGCCTGTTCGGCGGCCGCCCGCGCGGCGGGGGTGCGGCGGGGGCTGCGGCGCCGGGAGGCGGCGGCCCGCTGCCCGCAGCTGCACGTCACCACCGCCGACGCGGACCGCGACGCCCGCTTCTTCGAGTCGGTCATCGCGGCGGTGGACGACCTGGTGCCGCGTGCAGAGGTGCTGCGGCCCGGGCTCTTGGTGTTGCCGGGGCGCGGGGCGGCCCGCTATTTCGGCTCCGAGGCCGACGCCGCCGAGCGGCTGATCGATGCGGTGGCTGCGGCCGGCGCCGAGTGCCAGGTCGGGGTCGCAGACCGGCTGTCCACCGCGGTCTTCGCCGCGCGGGCGGGCCGGATCGTCCCGGCGGGCGGTGACGCGAAGTTCCTGTCTGTGCTGTCTATCCGCCAACTCGCCACCGAACCCAGCCTGTGTGGTCCTGGCCGGGAAGAGCTGACGGACCTGTTGTGGCGCATGGGGATTCGCACCATCGGGCAATTCGCCGCGCTGTCGGCCACCGACGTGGCCTCCCGGTTCGGCGCCGACGGGGTGGCCGCGCACCGGTTGGCCCGCGGTGAACCCGAGCGGGGACCGTCCGGGCGCGAGCCGCCGGAAGAGCTGGAGGCCGTGCTGGACTGCGACCCGCCGATAGACAGGGTCGACGCCGCGGCCTTCGCCGGCCGCTCGCTGGCCGCCGCGCTGCATCGGACTCTGATGGGCGCCGGGGTGGGCTGCACCCGGCTGGGCATTCACGCCGTCACCGCCAACGGCGAAGAACTGCACCGGGTGTGGCGATGCGCCGAGCCGTTGACCGAGGACGCCACCGCCGACCGGGTGCGCTGGCAACTGGACGGCTGGTTGAGCAGCCGGACCACGCGCAATCCCCGCCCGACGGCGCCGGTGACCCTGCTGCGGTTGCAGGCGGTCGAGGTGGTGTCGGCCGAGGCGCTGCAGCTGCCGCTGTGGGGCGGCCTCGGCGAGGAGGACCGGCTGCGGGCCCGTCGCGCCCTGGTGCGGGTGCAGGGCCTGCTCGGCCCGGAGGCGGTGCGGGTGCCGGTGCTGTCCGGCGGGCTCGGGCCGGCCGAACGCATCACGTTGACCCCGCTGGGCGACGAACCGGCGCCGCGGGCCGACCCGAGTCTGCCGTGGCCCGGGCGGCTGCCCGAGCCGTCACCGGCGGTTTTGCTGGACGACCCGGTGGAACTGCTTGACGGCCAAGGGAATTCGGTGCGGGTGACCGGCCGTGGGCTGTTCTCCGCCGACCCGGCGCGGCTGACCGTGCACGGCAAGGACGAGCGGCTGGACTGGTGGGCCGGGCCATGGCCGGTCGACGAGCGGTGGTGGGATCCCGACGTGGGAAGGGGCCGCACCGCCCGCGCGCAGGTCTTGCTGGAGGGCGAGCGGGCGTTTCTGCTGTGCTACCGCCAGCGGCGCTGGTACCTCGAAGGCAGCTACGAGTGACGGCGCTATCCGCACCGGATGGGCGTCATCCCCACCCCCGTACCGATGCCAGAGGGACCGGGAGACTTCACTGTTTCCGGCGTGCTCAAATCGGCGACTAGGCTGTCACGATGCCTACGACGTCGGAGCCCCCCGAGGGGACGGATTTAACGCCGCACTTCGACGATGTGCAGGCCCACTACGATTTGTCGGACGAATTCTTCCGGCTTTTCCTCGACCCCACCCAGACGTACAGCTGCGCCTACTTCGAGCGCGACGACATGACGCTGGAAGAGGCGCAGATCGCCAAAATCGACCTCGCCCTGGGCAAACTTGGGTTGCAACCGGGTATGACGTTGCTCGACGTCGGCTGCGGCTGGGGGGCCACGATGATGCGCGCCCTCGAAAAGTACGACGTCAACGTCGTCGGCCTCACCCTGAGTCGCAACCAGGCCGATCACGTCGAGCGGCTGATCGCCCAATCCGCCAGCCCGCGTTCGGCGAGGATTCTGCTGCGCGGCTGGGAACAGTTCGACGAGCCCGTCGACCGGATTGTCAGCATCGGCGCCTTCGAACACTTCGGGCACGAGCGCTACGACGCGTTCTTCACCCTGGCGCATGACCTGCTGCCCGATGACGGGATCATGTTGTTGCACACCATCACCGGGCTTCATCCGACGGAGATGGTCGAACGCGGCATGCCCATCTCGTTTACATTCGCCCGATTCGTCAAATTCATTGTGACCGAGATCTTTCCGGGCGGGCGACTGCCCTCGATACCGATGGTGCAAGAACGCGCCACCGCGAATGGCTTCACAGTTAGTCGCGTCCAGTCGTTGCAGCCGCACTACGCGAAGACGCTCGACATCTGGTCTGCCGCGCTGCAAGCCCACAAGGACCAGGCCATCGAGCTGCAATCCGAGGAAGTGTACGAACGGTACATGAAATACCTGACCGGCTGCGCCGAGATGTTCCGCATCGGATACATCGACGTCAATCAATTCACGTTGCAGAAATGACTTCCTAGGCCCGCCCGCAGCGGACCGCCCGCGCCTGCGCCATCAGCCCGCCACCGCCGGGGAGCGCGCCCACCACCGCGCGGGCCAGCCGGTCGCGGCCCCGGACGCGGTCGGTCCTGGCCTGACCGGTGCGCAGGTGGCGCCAGCCCAGGGCCGCCCACGACGCCGCGACGGCGGCGTCGGTCACCCCGCCGCGGGCGCGGTGCCGGTCCGCCGCGGCGAGGCCGAGCGCCGTCGCGGAGTGCACGGTGTCGACCCACACGCCGGCCGCCAGCACCTCCGGGCCGGGATTGATGCCCGAGAGCAGTGCCTGGACCAGGTGGCGCCCGCCCAGGATCCGGGTGACGACGAGCGCCTTGCGGTCGACCTGCACCCCGTGGATGTGGCCGAGCACCCCGGAGGGGGCGGTCAGCAGCACGGCACCCCACCCCGCGCGCAGAACTTCGATGAGGCGGATCTTCATGAGGTGTTGGATAACCGGCGGGCGAAGCTCCCAACCCGTTCGATAAACCGGTCGAAGAAGGCCGCCGCGTCCACGTCGATCCCGATCAGCGCGTTGGGTTCTCGGCGCCCCGACCAGTCGGTCACGGTCATGGCGCGGGTCAGCGTGCCGGTCAGCTCGATGTCCACCGTCGCGGGCCGGATGGTGACGAGCCCCGGGTCCAGCGCCGCGGCGGCGGCCAGCGGATCGTGCAGGTGCGCCTGGAAGCCGTGGCCGATGTCGTGGTAGGCCTCCAGGTAGAACCGCATCGCGTCCTCGATCACCCGGATCAACGCGTTGGACGCGGTCGACCGCGTGCCGGGCTCGTCGCCCGCGCTCATCGGCGTCGTCGTCGACCCGGCAGCGGCCGCCAGCCTGGTGAGGTGCTCCGGCGTCATCGCCACCTTGCGGGTCAGATCCAGGCCGCACAGGAGCGGAAGCCGTTGCGGCTCAACGGTCGCCCAGGCGTCCAAGACTTCGGCCGCGGCCTCGGGGTCCACGCTGATGTTCCATTCGGCCACCGCGGTGGTGTTGCCGCGGTGATCGTAGGAGCCGCCCATGACGACCAGCCGGCGCACCAGCGTCGGCAGCGCCGGCTCGGCGCGCAGCGCCAGCGCCAGATTGGTCAGCGGGCCGGTGGCCACGCCGATCAGCTCACCGGGATGGGCGCGCGCGGCGCGCACCCACGCGGTCGCCGAGTCGTGGACGGTGAGCCGGCGATCGGTGGCTGGCAGTTCGGCATAGCCCAGTCCGCGAGGGCCGTGAACCTTCGACGGCAGGCTCATCGGCCCGGTGAGGGTCTCCTCGGCGCCCTTGGAGACCGGCACGCCGGTGCGCCCGCACAGCTCGAGCAGGCCCAGGTTGTTCTCGCAAACCTGCTGCACCGCAACGTTTCCCCCGGTGGAGGCGATGCCGACCACGTCGGCGTCCGGGCTGGCGAACAGGTACATCAGCGCCAGCGCGTCGTCGACGCCGGTGTCGACGTCGACGAATACGGGCCTCACCGCGGCAACGATACCGTCGCTCAGGGCCACGCCGAGGCGAAGGTGACCACCAGGACGTCGCGCTGGGCGGGGCCCGAGCCGTCGATCGGGCGGATCGGGGAGACGCCGTGCAGGGTGCGGCGGTCGTCGCCCAACATCAGCGTGCCGGGTTCGGCCAGCGTCGTCGCCAGCAACTGCCTGCCGTCGCGGTCATTCACCGTGCTCTCGCCGCCGATGGCGTTGCGCCGCCCGACCAGCAGTGAGCTGACCAGGGTGACGCCGTCGCGGTGCATGCCCTCCGGCGTCGGATGGCCGCCGTCGTCGGACAACGACCGGACCCGGAACGGATGCACCTTGACGTTCCAGTCCGCGACGTCGTCCAGCGCCGCCGCCACTCGGGCCAGCAGGTCGATGATCCTGCGCAGCAACGGATCCCGGGCGAAAGCGTCGGTCAGCGGCTCGAAGTCGCGGTCCTTGCCGATGTAGAGGGGGTTGGAGTCCTCGGGTTGCGCGAACGTGCTCCTGGGCACCGGGCGCAGCGCACCGTCGCGAAAGGAGTACTGGCCGTACCGGCGCAGCCGCTGCACCCCCAGCTCCGCGGCGTACGGGTCGGGTCCCAGCTGCTGCCAGTGCCGGGCGAATCGGGTCCACTCCTCGCGGCCGGCGCCCAGGCTCCGCGTCACGTCGAGTGAGGACATCACCGCGACGCCTCGCGTGGCGACCAGGCGGGCCGCGGCGGCCACCGGGTCGGCGTCCGCCCGTTTCGCGGAAAGCGTCCGGGTCATCGCGCCGGAATACCGCAATCAGGCGCGGCTGAAACGCCCGGACTACCAGTGCACCCCGGGCACCCGGCGCACCAACCGTTTGACTCCCCGCGGCGTCCGGATGCCGCCGGTGACGGCGCGGACGGGCCGCCTCGGCTTGCGCCGCGGCGGGGGCGCGGCGGGCGGCTCGGTGGGCAGTCCGCGGGCCGCGGCCGAGTCGGGGTAACCGAGGTACAGCTGGTGCAGGATCCGCCTGGACGTCCGCGGCGCGAAGTAGTTGCCCACCTCGGCCAGCGTTCCGAGGGGGGTGTCGATGCGCGCCGGCTTCTCGACCAGCCCGCGCACCACCATGGCGGCGGCGCGCTCCGGGCTGATCGCGGGCACCGGGTTGAGCCGGTGCGACGGCGCGATCATCGGCGTACGGACCAGTGGCATATGAATATTGGTGAACGTGATGTGGTCGGACAGCGTCTCCGAGCCGACCACGTCGGCGAACGCGTCCAGCGCCGCCTTGGTGGGCAGGTACGAGCTGTACTTCGGATTGCGGGCCTGCACGCCGGCGCTGGAGACGTTGACCACATGACCGAAGCGGCGCTCGCGCCAGTGCGGCAGCAGCGCCAGCACCATCCGCACCGCGCCGAAGTAGTTGACCGCCATCACCCGCTCGTAGTCGTGCAGCCGGTCGGTCGAGTTGACCACCGAGCGGCGGATCGACCGGCCGGCGTTGTTCACCAGGTAGTCGACGTGGTCGAAGCGGCCCAGGATGTCCTTGATGGTGTGCTCGACCGAGGTGGAATCGGTGACGTCGCAAGTGAAGGCGTGGGCGTCACCGCCGGCCGCGCGGATCTCGGCGACCAGTTGATCCAGCGCGTCGGCGTTGCGGGCCAGGGCGAACACCGTCGCCCCGCGCTCGGCCACCGCGATGGCCGCCGCCCGGCCGATGCCGCTGGACGCGCCGGTGATGATGACGTGCCGGCCGTGCAGCGGCCCGTGCGGGTCGTCGCGGCGCGCCCGGTCCGGGTCCAGGTGCTCGGCCCAGTACCGCCACAGCCCGGGCGCGTAACTGGAGAACTCGGGCACCTCGATGCCCGTGCCGCGCAAGGCTTTCCGGGTCTGGTCGCTGACGAAGGTGGGCTTGAGGTCGACCAGGTCGAAGACCTCGGCCGGGATACCGAGCTGGGTGGCCGCCATGTTGCGCAGCACCCTGGCCCGCCCGCGCACCTTCAGCACCGGGGCGGCCACCGAGCCGGGCAGCGACCCGCGCGCCGGCGGGAGCCCGGCCGCCTTGGCGACGCCGCGGTAGATGCCCCGCAGCCCGACGGTTTTGGGGGCGGTGAGGTGGAAGGCGCGGCCGTCCAGACCGTCGGCGTGCATCAGCGCCACGAGCGCGTCGACGACGTAGTCGACCGGCACGATGTTGGTGCGGCCGGTGTCGGGGAGCATGATCGGCGTCAACCTGGGCAGCACCGCCAGCTTGGCCAGCACGCCGAAGAAGTAGTACGGCCCGTCGATCTTGTCCATCTCGCCGGTGCGCGAATCGCCGACCACCACCGCCGGGCGGTAGATCCGATAACGCAGCCCGGGCGCCGACCGCACCAGCAACTCGGCCTCGAACTTGGTCCGGTGATACGGGGTCGGCAACGGCTGGCCGACATCGAAGTCGTCCTCGGTGTATTCGCCGGGGAAGTCCCCCGCGACCGCGATCGAGGACACGTGGTGCAGCGTCGCGCCGAGCCGCCGCGCCAGCTCGATGACGGCGCGGGTCCCCTCGACATTGGTGGCCCGCTGCTCGGCCTCGCCGGCGGTGATGTCGTAGATGGCTGCGCAATGCACGACGTGGTCGATGCTGCCCAGCTCGGCGAGGGTCTCGTCGGTCAGCTCCAGCTCCGGCAGCGCTCCGACCAGCGGTTTGGCCCGGTCACTCCACTCGGCCGCGAGCCGTTCGAAACGCCCCAGCGACTCCCGCCGGACCAGCACCCACACCTGCGCATCGGGTTGGGTGTCCAGCAGCCGGGCGACGACGCGGCGACCAATAAACCCGGTACCGCCGGTAACGACATACCGCATGCAGCCATCCCCTGCCCAACGTCGGCCGCGTGGTGATCACCGGCAACCCGATGAACGGCTGGACCCTGGTCGACTGGGACGGCATTCGCGACTTCCACAACTGACAATCCCCGCCACGCCCGCGACGGTTGACAGTGGCGACCCGCCGCGCCCGGCGACGCCGCGCTCGCGATCGCCACAGTTGACGCGGGCGGTCGCGACCGCCACGATGGCTGCATGCGGTATGTCGTTACCGGCGGTACCGGGTTTATTGGTCGCCGCGTCGTCGCCCGGCTGCTGGACCC
>NZ_LZJA01000155.1:0-778 GCF_001666785.1 Mycobacterium sp. E3305
AATGGACTCCCTGATGAGCGTCACGCTGCAGCGCGCGTTGTCGGACAGTCTCGGTGAATTCCTGCCGGCTTCGGTGAGTTCGTCGTAGACGTCGGAGGCGGGTTCGGCATCCGGTTCGGCGAGTTCGGGCAGCATCGTCGCCAAGTAGTCGGTGAGGCTGTACACGGTCGGGTAGTCGAAGATCACCGAAGCCGGCAGGAATTCACCGAGACTGTCCGACAACGCGCGCTGCAGCGTGACGCTCATCAGGGAGTCCATTCCGAGCTGGAAGAAGCCGATCGAGGGATCCAGCGACTCGCTGGGTGGTAGCCCCATCACCCCGGCCGCCAGCAACCCGACGTGGTCCAGCAGCATGTCGTGGCGGCGTTCGGGCGGGCACTTACTCAGGCCGACGCGCAATTCGCTTGCGGGCATGGCGGTTTCGCCGGGCACCGGAAGCAGGTCGTCGACGATGTGCAGCGCGCCGCGGGTGCGGTAGGCGGCCGCGAGCAGTGGCCAATCCGCTTCTACCACAATGGAATGCACGCCTGCGGCGGGGCTCATGGCCCGCGGCAGAGCGCCGATGGCGACCTCGTCGTTCATGGGCACCAGCCCCGAACCCATGCTGACCTGGCCGAATTGGTGCTCGGCGTCGGACAGGGATTTCCACAGTCCCCAGTTGACCGTCGTCGCCGACAATCCCATCACGTGCCGCGCGTACGCCAGGGCGTCCAGGTAGCCGCTGGTGGCGGTGTAGTGGGCCAGCCACCGCGAACCGGTGAGGCCGGAGATGGAGGAG
>NZ_LZJA01000156.1:0-23846 GCF_001666785.1 Mycobacterium sp. E3305
ACCGCCGCCGCACCGGCGAGCTGTGGTGCCCCGAGCGGGGCCGCTCCACGGGGCGCCGGAATGGCCAGCGCCACAGCGACGGTGATCAGGGGAGCCGCCGTCGCCAGCAGGCTCTCCGACAGGCTCACATTCTTGTAGAACCTGTTGGCCACCCAGCTGCCCGTCAGGGCCAACAGCCCGGCGATGCCCAACGCGAGTGACCACCACAGGTGGCGCCCGGTGTTCCACCAGGCCAGTGCCGCGATCGCGGCGATCGCCACCGTGACGACGGGAAGCGCCACGCCGATGAACCGATTCAAGGCGGGGCGGTCGAACTCCGCCGATTCGTCCAGCACGGCGATCGCGTCGATGACGTCCTCGACCAGCGGCCGGTACCGCTCGGTGCGGCTCACCGACACCAGCGTCAGCAGCGATCCGTCGACCACGACGGCGTCGTCCAGCGACTTGTCGGGCTTCAGGGGCGGGGCGCCCGGTCGGGCGAAAGTCCAAGCGCCCTGGGCCGAGAAGTCGAAACCGGCCAAGACATCGGCCGGAGCGTCTTCGAGAAGTTCGGCCAGAACCGCGACCGTGTCATCGATATACGCCTCGATCGGCGCGGACGACGGCAGGACGACGTCGGTCATCCGCCGCCCGGTAAGGATCGTCACCCGGGTGGTGGCGGGCTTGGCGGGCGCGGTGGTGCCGGCGGGCCCCGCAGTTGCGGCCGCGCCGGCAGTAGCGGTGGGTGCGCTCAACGACGTTCACCCCTGTCGAAATCGTCGGACAGTGCTGCGGCAAGCTCGGTAATCCTACGCTGGTAAACGGGGTCGAGCAGGCGGATTTCGATCTCTCCGCCGGCCGCGATGTGTTTGTCCCACGGCAACACCACGACCCGGTCCGGCCGAACGTGCTGCCCGAATTGCCGCACCAAGTCGGTGATGGCGACATTGGGTTCCCCGGGCGACACATGGTTGATCACCACACATGCGCGGCTCAGCAGATCCCGATGACCGCTGTCACGCAACCAATCGATGGCGACCGCGGCCTGCCGGGCAGCGTCGACCGATGCGCTGGTCACGATCACCAACCCGGATGCCGTTGCAAGCAGACCCCGAGTCAAGCCGGCCCCGCAATCGGCCAACACGACGCTGTAGAACTTCGACACCGCGTCGGCCGCCCGCTGCCAGTCGGTTGTACTGAACGCGCGGGGCGCCGTGCCGTAGTCCGCCCCGGCGAGCACCTCGAGGTTGACGGCATTGACGCTGGTGAGAGCCCGCACCTCGTTATAATGCGAAAGGTCCTTGCGCGCAAGGAGATCCGCGATACTCGAAGCCGATCGTTGCCCCGCACGATCCGCCAGATTCCCGGAGTCCGCGTCCGCGTCGAACGCCAGGATCCGGTCACCACGCACCTGTGCCAGCGTCGACCCCAGGGCGACCGTCAAGCTCGTCTTGCCGACACCACCCTTGAGGCTCAGCACGGCAATCTGATGAGATCCGCTGGGAATACGCTGTATTCGCCGGTGTAAGTCCCGCTCGTATTTCTCGTCGCGGGACAGACCAGGGTTGATGCGCGTCAGCTTGTACACCGCCCGCCGCCAACCGCGTTTCGGGATCGTCTTTTCGGCCGACTTCCTGCCCGGCTCGACACCGATGTGGGTCACGGCAGCGGTGGTGCCGCGCTCGCCGTCCGCGGATGCCGGCGGCGAACTCGGTGGTGCCGGCGACTTCGTGGGGTGTTGCGCCGCGGGACGCGCCGGAGCTGCGGGAGAGACCTCGCGCTCACGTCGCTTCAACGATGGCGGGGGCACCGGCCCGCCGTTCGGTTCCGCCGTCGCATGGTTGGCCCGTGGAATCGCTGTGACGGTGGGCCCAACCGCTGCGTTCACGCGGTCGTCTCGGTCGTCGGCGCGATGGCTGTGTCGCCCGGTGCCGGCGCCGGCAACGTTTGCCGCGTTGGTGTCGTCGCGGTTTGCGCGACGCGAGTGTCGGGCGTGCTGAGCCGGGGCCTGAGCGCGTGGGTCAGGTTGCGGCGCAAGCGATTTCGGGCCGACAGGCGGGGGCTGCTGACGCCGTTCGACCGGCGGAGGTTCGGCCGGGGGCTGCCTGCGCCGCTGGGCCGGGGGCGGTTCGGGCAGCTCAACGGCAGCGGGCTCCGGCTTGTCGATCGGCATCGGTGGCCGCGCGGGCGGGCTCGACCGGCCCCGGTCGACGGGGGGAGGTGCGGGTGGCGCCGGGGCGGCTTGCTCCGTCGGGTCGATCGGTATCGGTGGCCGCGCAGGCGGGCCGGCCGGGGCCCACTCGACCGGGGGAGGTTCGGGTGGCGCCGGGGCGGCCTGCTCGGTCGGGTCGATCGGTATCGGTGGCCGCGTAGGCGTACCGGCCGCGGTCCACTCGATCGGTGGTAGGGGGGTTTCGGTTGCGACGGAGGAAAATTGCTCTTCGATGTGGATGGGCATCGGCGGCGGCGTATGCCCGTTGGGCTTGGGCGGACTGTGCGCCGCCGACGGCATCGCAACCGGCTCAGGCGGCATCACAACCGGCGCGTTGACGTCGAATTCCGTCTGCGCCGCAGCCTCGTCCGCAATCTCCATCCCCTCAAGGGATTGGAAGAGCCGGTCGTAGTCGGCCGCCATCAAAGCCTTTCGTCAACTCGTTTCATGCGAGGAAGCACGAGAAGAGCCTAGATCTCCCGTCAGGTCGACGTGGCCCAATCTCGTGCTTCGCCGCTCGCCATCGTCTTACGTGAACATGCCCGTGACGCCGGATTCGGTTTGCGCCATCGCCTGGCTGGCCTCGGTGATGCGCTGGGAGAGCGCCTGCAACGCGGCGTTGAGTTCAGCGGAGGTGTCATCCCAATTCCGCTGGACCTGCTGGTAGGCCTCCGAACCGCTGCCGCCCCACGCCTCGGCCAGCTTGGCGAGGGAACTCTTTCCCTCGTCGAGAAGACCCTGGGTGGTCTGCACTGCGCCCGCAATCGAGCTGGATCCCGCTTCGATACCGGCGAAATTCCATGACTGTTCCGACATATTGTTGCTCCGTTTCTTTGTGGTGCTGAGGGGGTGATGGGTCAGAAGTTCATCTGCGACGACAGCGAACTGGCTTGTTCCTCGTCGGCCGAGGAGTACTGGATTCCGGCGCCGTGAATGTTCTGCGAGATCTCGCTGAGCGCCTTGATCTGGGCCTGGCCCGCTTCGTGGAAGCGCGTCAGCGCCTGCTGAGCGGCGGCACCGGCTTGACCGCGCCAGTGGCCGGCCAGCTCGCCACCGGTGGACTCCACGGTTTGGATGACCCGCTGGAGCTCGCCGGAGATCCTGTCGAAGTTGCTAGCCTCCGCGCTGAGGGTAGCGGCATCGGTCTTCATCTCTGCCATGCTGGACTACTTTCTCTGTTTCCTGTCCTCGCCAAGTGATGGCAAGTCTTCCGGCCCTGGCGGCCGGGAAGTCTTTCTTTGTGGGCGCTCACCAGTCGTCCTCGTGCTCGAACTCCACGTCCTCGCCGTCGTCCGGGCGCGTGGCGAGCAGTGCGGGGGACGCCAGCCCTGGCCGGGCGGCCCCCGCGGATTGGGCGGACGAGCCACCCATGCCGACGGGGGCCGCACCCCCGCCCGCCGACGACCCGGCGCCGGCACCCGCGGGGGTGATGGCCTGCGACGGCTTGTCGAGCAACTGATTCATCAGCGACGTGCGGGCCGTCGTCCCGCCCGCACCGGGTAGTGCTTCGGAGCGCATGAGTCCCATCCCCACGCTGGGGCCGGATCCGCCGGCCAAGGGATGCGTGGAAAGTGGGCTGGCGCCGACCAGGCCCAGCTGGCCACCCTCTTTGCCGGGCAGATGGCCGAGCTTGTCGCCGACCAGGCTGTCCCCGGGGCCGCCCATACTGCCGGACTGGCCGGCCATCGAGGTGAGTTGTTGCAGCGGCTGCATCAGCTGCTGCATCGGTCCACCGAGCTGACCCAGCTGCCCGAGGGCCGGCATGGCCGGCTGCTCGAGGGGCACCCCGACTTCCGGCACCGTTTCCGGGATTTCGTCCTCCACCTCCGAGAGCGCGCGCATCGCGGCGGGAATCGCCTCGGAGCCAACGGCCGAGAGCGTGCTCAACGCCTCCGTGGCCACCGCTTCGCCCACACCCGGCTGCAGGATCGGCTTGATGGGCGGAAGCGGCTCGAAGGTCGTGTTCGCGATCGTCTCCACCTGATAGATGTCCATGACCGCGGCGGCCTGATTCCACATCCGGACGAAATAGTCGGTTTCGTTCAGACCGATCGGCACCATGTTGATGCCAAGGAAATTCGTGGCGGTAAGGACCGCGTGCGTGATGTGGTTGGTCGCGATCTCCGGCAACGACGGCGTCATCGCCAGCGCCTTGGCGTACGAGGCGGCCTGCGCCGCCGCGCGTGCCGCGCGTTCCTGGGCCTGCTGAGCCGCGGTTTGCAACCAAGCCACCATCGGCATCGTCGCGGCTATCGCGCGTTCGCTGCTCATGCCGGTCCACGACGCCTTGAGGGAAACCAGGGCGGCAGACAACTCGAGCGCCTGGGTCTCGAGAGCCCCCGCCAGCGCTTCCCAGCCGGCGGCGGCCTGCAGCATCGGAGCCGGACCCGCTCCGGCCATCAGCCGCGCGGTGTTCAGCTCCGGTGGCATCGCGTGCCACAACATGGCTATCCAGTCCCCTTGTCTGCGAGTGCTTTTCGGTTACCGCGTGAAGTCGTTCGCGACGCCGTACCGTGCATCGGCGCTTGCGCCGGGCGCCCTCGAACCCCGGCCGGCGGGGGTGGCGACTTCGTCGCCAATTCCGACAACCATCGGGTTAAGTGGCATTTTCTGCATTTGCATACCTCTTCTGCACATCGGCGCGAAATAGCTATTCATTTAGGGCAAAACAACCCATTGGCCAACGAAATCTCGGCTCGTTATGCATGCGGTGCGTTCAACGTTCTTACTGGGCGCTGGGATAATCGTAACCGCCTCCTGGAGGTGGTGAGTGCACTTCTTCCGGAGGATCCAAGTAGGCCGCTTGGATGACCTCTTTCCCCTCGGGAGCGACCAGAAATGCCTGGCCAGGCGGCCTCCGCTTCACCTGGATGTCCCGCGACGGGAAGTCCTGTTTGTCGCCCGACAGGAACAGGGTGGGCGATCCGGCGCCGTAAGCGGCGCCGACGAACTTGTCCATCGTCGCCTTGTATGCGGAGCTCATTTGGCACGTCACGATGATGTGCAGCCCGATATCCTGAGCCGCGGGCAACAAAGGCGCCAATGGTGCCATCGGCGGTATACCTCCGGCCGCCGCCACAATCATGTGCCAGTCATCGACGAGAAGAACAACATCGAATCCGCTCCACCATGAGCGGGACCGGAGTTGCGCGGTGGTCAGGTCGGCCGGCGGCAGACGCTTCTGCAGGTTGACCGCGAGGGCCTTGATAGCTTCGTCGAGCGTCGTGCTGTTCCGGTTGATTGCGCCGGCGTCGAGCAGATGGCTCTGGGGCACCGCATCCAACAACCCGGAGCGGTAGTCGGCGAGCATGAACCGCACCTGCTTTGGGCTGTTGCGAGCGCAGATAGCCCGGGCGATCGCGTGGGCGGTGCGGGTCTTTCCCGACTTCGGGGCACCGAAAATCAACAGGTGGGGCGTGGTGTACATGTGCGCGTAGGCCACCGACAGATCCGTCTCCCGCACCCCGATAGGAATGGTCCATCGAGTGCGGTAGTCGGAATCCGGTCCCGGGGGGTTCGGGTCGAGCTCGTAGAGATAGATCCGCTCTGGCAGCACCCGTACCCGCGGCGCCTGCTCAGTGTGTTGGGCCGCAACGTCATTCACCGCCGCGGTGATCGCCTCAACCAGGTTCTCGGCGCTGTGCACACCGTCGAACCGCGGCACACCGATCATCAAGTGGTGCTTCTCCGTCGACATCGCGCGGCCGGGACGATTGGCCGGGATGTCGCGGGTGGCCCGATCGATCTGCGTGTCGTTGACGTCGCCGAGCCGGAACTCGATCTTGGTGCCGAGGTAGTCGCGGACCCGCGACTTCAGTTCCGTCCAGCGCGGCGTGGTGATCACCACGTGGATGCCGAACGAGAGGCCTTGCGCCGCGAGGTCCTGGACCTGCGACTCCAGATCGGGGAATTCGCTGACGAACGCCGGCCACCCGTCGATGACCAGGAAGACGTCGCCGAACGGGTCGGAGGCGACGGGTTGGTTCGGATCCTCGCGCAGCTGCCGATAGGCGGCGATCGAGCCGACCCGGTGCTCCTTGAAGGTCGCTTCCCGTTGCCGCAGAACGGCTTGCACCTCCGCGATCACCCGCATGACACGGTCGGGCTCCGAGCGGGTGGCCACGCCACCCACGTGCGGCAGGTTCTCCAGATAGATCAGGCCGCCACCGCCGAGATCGATGCAATAGAACTGAACCTGCCGCGGTGAGTGGGTGGCCGCCGCCGACAGCATCATCGTCTGCAGCAGCGTGGATTTCCCCGTCTGCGGCGCTCCCCCGATACCGATGTTGCCGCCGGCGCCGGACACGTCCACGCCCCACGTGGCCTGCCGGTGCATCCGCGGTTCGTCCATGACGCCCAAGGCGAATCGCAGCGGTTGCCGGTCGTCCTGGGCGATGAGTTCATTGACCGGGGTGGGGTCGGTCAATGGGGGAAGCCACATCTTGTACGCATGCGACTCGGTCGTGCTGAGTTGCTCGAGCACCACCTCGCGCAGCGCCCGCCCCTTGGTTTCGATACTCATCGGCGCCGCTCTCCTCCGCAGTAAAGTGGTGCCCCCACTGCTTCGGCGCCGGCGCGAGTCATGACGCCACCGCCTCGTCGAGCACCGGTCCCGCGGTGAACTGTTGGATGCGAACCTTTTTCGGGCCGACGTGGGGGCCGGCCCCATTGCCCTCACCGTTGGTTTCCGCGCGAGCCGTCGGGACGTACGTGTTGCCGGTATACAGGGTGCTGAACTTGACCGGGTCTTCCATGCCGACCCGCAGAAATCCGACACCGCTTTCCTTGTTGGTGATGTACTGCGCCTCGGGGGTCCCGATCACGGCTTTGGATTCGTGCGAGCTGGTGGTGCGCAGCGCGATGCGGTACGTCAGGTTCGGCTCCAATTTGTCGATGCGCACACCGCCGGTCTGCAGCGACTGGGTGGCCAGCAGCAGGTGCACGCGCAGCGACCGCCCCACCCGGCAGATCCTGTCAAACAAACCGATGAAGTCCGGGTGGCTTTGCAGCAGCTCGGCGAACTCGTCGACGACGACGAAAAGCGTTGGCAGGGGCGGCAGGTCGGCGCCGCGTTCCCGGTACTTCTCGTACTCGGCCACACCGGAGAGCGCTCCGGCGGCGCCCACCTTCATGCCGGCCTGGCGCAAGATGCCCTGCCTGCGGTCGAGTTCGCCGGTCAACACCTCGCCCATGCGGCTGACGAGTTCGGCTTCCTCGGCCATGTTGGTGACCACGGCGGCGGTGTGGGGCAGCTTCTCCATGCCCAAGAACGTCGAGCCGCCTTTGAAGTCGGTCAGCAGCAGGTTGACCTGGTCCGGGTGGTGCATCGCCACCAGAGACAGGATCAGGGTGCGCAGGAATTCCGACTTGCCCGACCCGGTGGTGCCGATCAACATGCCGTGCGGCCCCGCGCCGAATTCGGCGCCCTCCTTGATGTCCAGGTACATGACGTTGCCGGTCTTGAGTTCATGTCCGAACGGGATCTTCAGGCGATCGCGGTCGGTGTCGGTGAACATCCGCCAGCGGTTCGGCACAACCTCTTCGACGCTTTGCGCGCCGACCAGCTGGTGCCATTCGGTCGCCGTCTTCTTCTGGACGTTCGTGCCCTTCTTGTCCAGGACGGTGCCGGTGATGGACCAACCGGCCAGCTTTCTCGCGATTCGGCCGGCTTGGTGCGGCGACATCCTGTCGGCGACGGATGTCACCTGACGAAACTGCTGCCCGGGCAGGCGGTCATCGGCGGTCCCGTCCTCGGCGACCCTGATGCGGTAGTTCGAGCCGCGGTGGTTGCCGAGCGTGATCACCGTGACACCGGCCCTGCCGTCGGGCGGGAAGCCCGCCCGGCCGCCGGTCAGGTCCACCACCACGACGTACGGGCCGCCGGGAAGGGAATCGGGGGTGTGTGGCCCGCGGGCGGCCAGGTCCGACAGGTTGTCGGGCCGGGTGTAGATCATCCGGACCGGCCCCGAGGCATCGGTGTCGGTCGGATGTTGGACGTGGGGAAGCCATTTCAGCCACGACCAGTCGGGATCGTCCGGGTTCTCGGTGAGAACGCGGATCTGCAGCAGGTCCGGCGGGTGGAATACGGCCAGATGGCAGATCATGGCGGTCAACAGGCCGGCCGCCCCTGCCGGGTCGCCGCCAACCGCGATCGTCGGAAAGGTGCGCAACTGCACCAGCTTTGGACAGTCGTGGATGAGGCCGTGGGTGCGCAGGAACTTGACCACCCACATGTTGGCGACCGGTTCGAGGTATGGCTGCGGCGCCGCGGACGGGCCGGCCAGCTCGCCGCCCGTCGACGGCTTCATCAGCCGGTCCACCGCCGGCTGGTCACCGATTCCGATCCGAGTGGCGGCATAGAAGTCGGCGTTCGCCGGGCGCGACCACTGCCGCGGTGTGCCGATGAGCGAGGCGAGATCTTCGGGATGCGGTGCGTGGTAACCGAAGAACGCCACCTGCGCGCTGGCCGATGACGTCACCCGGGGACGGAGGCCGGCCAGGTAGCGCAGGTACTCCTTGCGGTCGGCGTTGATCTCGGGCACCTTCTTGCCGCCGCCACCGTGACCGGCCATCATGCCCATCGACATCATGATCATCATCAGCGGCATCATGAGCATGTACGGCGACAGCTGCCTGGTGCCGGTCACCACCATGATCGCGATCATGCCGAGCATGCACACACCCATGACGTAGGGAAGTGCCTTCTGGACGCCCGACGGCGGGATGTCCACGCCGAGGTCCTCGGGCGGAGTGAGGCTGATCTCGCCCGGGGTGAGGCGGGGACCGCGCGTCACGGAGGGGGTGAACTTCTTGGTCGTCATGAGGGACCTCCCGGGGCCGCCGCCGGGGCTTTTCGCGGGCTCGGGTCGGCGGGCAGGGTGTCGTGCTCCAGCAGCGCGGCCTCTTTGGACAGCACCGGACCGTCGACCAGGAGGCGGATGATCTCCCAGGGCGCGGACTTCGGCGCGCTCAGACCCAGGGACGACGCCGTCTGGGCGTCCGGCAACCCGTAGCGCACCCCTTGCGGGTCGACGTAGTACAGAGATTCGCCGTACCGGGGATCCGGGGACTGCAGCTGCACGAACTTGCCGCCATCGGAGTAAACCGTTGCGGGGCCTTGGATTTGCTTGATCCCCGAGTTCATGGCCGATGCCGGGATGGGCAGATGCCGTCCCGTCAACACGCTCGTCTTCGGAGCCTGATCGCCGGCTTTGCGTTCCCACGTCCAGCACAGGGTGGGATCTTGGGGCCGGGAGACGATCTTGACCGGCTCGTCGGGCAGCGGCGAGTTGTAGACCACCTCGGGCACCTTGACGATCTCACTCGGCACCACCGCCGGGGGCTCAACCAGACCGTAGGACTGGATGGCGCGCAGCGCCGCGGCGGTGTTGGCGTTGACGGGCGCGACGCCGTCGAGCAGCACGACGAAGTAACGCGGACCCGAGTTCGCGTGGATCTGCAGGATCGATCCGACCACCAGCTGCTCGGGCAGCCCGAAGGTGTTGGGAGATCCCGCGCCTGGGATTGCGGGCAGCTGCCAGGAGCCCGCGTCGGGCAGCGCATTGAACATGGCCGAGGAAAGGGGGCTGGGCTTCGCGGTTCCGCGGATTCCCACGGCGAAGGTCATCGGGCGGTCGCTCAAGTCGGTCGCGTGCCGCCCGTGGGTGTCCACGACCCAGTCCTTGCCCTGGTAAGACGCGAGCAGCGCCTCGTGCGGAAGGATCGGGTCGATCACGACGGGCTCGATCTGCAAAGGCATCGCCACCACCGAGGTCTGCACGACGGGGTTGATGCTTTCCGCCTGAGTGACGGTGTCGCACAACGCCCATACCGATGAGGAGTCCGAGGACACGGGCGTGGCGTAGGGCGCCCCGGGGATGCCGACCGACTGCCCCTTGGGAAACCTGCTGAGCTCGGCGGGCTTTACGGCCTTCGGCTCGGCCGGATTGCCCAACACCAGTCGCGCCGAGGTCAGGTTGTAGACGGGATGCAGTTGACCCGACACCATCAGGTAGAGCTGGTTGGTGGCGCGGTCGACGAACAGGTTGCCGCTGCCGAGCTTGCCCTGCGGTTTGAAATACGCCATCGCCAGCGCGCCCACCACGACGAGCACCGAGACGAGGACGCCCAGCGCGACCGAACGGCTGTAGAACTGCAGCGGGTCGTCGAACATCCGGGTGTCGCGCCGCACGATGGCGTGTTCGAGGCGCCGCAGCAGGAAACGCCAACCGCTGACCTGGACCTTGGTGGTTAGCCGGAAACCTGCCATGCGTCACTCGATGATGTTGAGTCGTCCGTGAACCGCGGCGATCGCCTCGGTCATGTCCTCGCCGTTGATCTCGCGCAGGCGGTCCTCGTCGAGGGATTCGAAGTCGACGGACCGGGTGAGCCGGATGTCGCGGTATTGCTCGCCGGCCTCCACCAGCTGGCGCGCGTAGCGACCGTTGCCGGCGATGTCGAGCGCGGCTTTGCCGCGCACCGTCTGCTGGCTGAGCAACTTCGCGGCCTGCAGCAGATTGTCTGCCGCCTCCGAGCTCAGCGCCGAGTCGTTTGCGGCCGCAATGACTTTCGCGATCTCGAGGATCTCCTCCGGTGAGTAGGAGTCGAATTCGATCCGGGTGGCGAAACGGGACCGCAGGCCCTCGTTGGTCTCGAGCAGCCGATCGATGTCCGAGCTGTAGCCGGCGATGATCACCACGAGCCGGTCGCGGTCGTTCTCCATCCGCGCCAGCAACGTGTCCAGCGCCTCTTGGCCGAACGGGTCGGTGCGTCCGTCCCGCTCCTGCACCAGCGCGTAGGCCTCGTCGATGAACAGCACACCCCCGAGTGCGCGATCGATCGTCTTGGTGCTCTTGACCGCCGACTGGCCTTCGTACTCGGCGACGAAATCCTTGCGCGCGGTCTCGACGAGCTTCGGTTCGGGAATGACCCCGAGGCCGGCGAGGATGTTGGCCACCACCCTGGCGATGGTCGTCTTGCCGGTACCCGGCGGTCCGGTGAAGATCATGTGCTTGCTCGGCTGGGCGACCTTCATGCCGCGGGCGGCGCGAACCCGCGCCATCTGGGTGGCGGCGCGGTAGCGCTCGACCTGTTCTTTGACTCGGGTGAGCCCGATCTGCCGCTCCAGCTCGGCCTCGGCCTCGGCGAGGAGTTTGTCGCGGCCCGAGGTGTCGGCCACGACGGTATTCGCGTCCCACGGATCGGTGCGCGCGGAAATCTGCTCGGCGCTGGTGGTCGTCAGCCGGTATGACGGATCCTTCAGCGCCGCTGTCACTTTGGGTTCCGGATGGGTGGTCTGCAGCCATTCCAGAAGAGCCACCGCGGCCTCTTCGTTTCCCTGGCTGCGGCGGGTCATGGCCAAATACCACGCGATGGCGCGAGCGCACGCCTCCCCGGCCGGCGAGGCGTTGGCCTCGGTGAGCCGGCGTTCCGCTTCGGTGAACAGGCCGAGGTTGGCTGCGGCGACACCGTGCGCGACCCCGGCGGCGCCCGCCAGGAATTCGTCAGGCCACCTGCTCGCGCCCCTGACTTCATCGATCACCTCGGTCCAGCGGCCCGCCTCGCCGTAGATCACCGCCTTGACCCAGGACAGCAGGTGTTCGGCGCCGGTGGTGGGCGTGTCCTCGACCGCCTCCATGGCGTCGGCGTAATTACCTTGCGCCGCTTCGCTTACGGCGAAGCCCATGGTGATCGCCAACGGTGAATTGGCCGGGTAGGTGATGTCCCCGTACAGGCCGCCGATCGGGAGCCGGGCGCCCACGGCGTTCATCGAGATCTGGGCGGATCCGGCCAACTGTCCGAAGTGCGTGCGCGAATACCAGGCGCGAAACAGCGTCACGCGTTCGGTATCGCCGCAGCGGATGCGGCCAATCCATGCGTCGCAGGCGGACTCGTCGTAGTTGGTGATCTCGGTGAACAGCTCTAGCGCCCGCGCCTCCGAGACGGGCAGCATGCCGACCGCGCTTTCGAACAGGCCGGCCAGGTGCTCGGTCATTTATCGGTCGCGTACCGCGTGGCGAACACTTCCGCCTGCGCCGCCGCCGCCTGCTCCGGCGTGATCAGACCGATGCCGTTTTCCATGAAGTCCCGCACGACGTCACCGCCGTCGACCCCCATCTCGCGCATCGTCTCCGACAGGGAGTCGTCCTCCAGCAGATAGCTGTGCTGGGCGGCCAGGCCCTTCTGCCGGGCCAGGTCCGCGATGACGAGGATTTCGTCGGCGAGTTCGGCCTCGCTCATGCTCGTCACTTTCGCCGACAGCTCGACGCGCTGGGTCCGACCGTCCATGAGTGCCGAGACGGTGACCGTCTCGGGGGGATTGGTCACCGTGAACTCCTGGGGGGCTTCCTCTGCGTCCCCGGCAGCCTCCGAAGTCGCGTCGGTCTGCGACTCGATCGCGGCGAGGTCGGTGTCGGAATCCACGGGTTCGGTGGGCGCATAGTCGTGCAGCGCGTCGACGGCCGACTCCTCGTCGTCGTCGGCGGGGGCCGAGAAGTCCAGCGCGTCCGATTCCTCGAGCGTGTCGGAACCGGATTCGACGGCCGAGAAGTCCAGGGCGGCCAGATCGTCGTGGTCGTCGTACTGCGGCATGGTTCCTTCTTTCTGATCGTGAATCGGGCTGGGGTCAGCCGCCGTAGGAGGCTTCGACGCGGTCGAACCAAGTGCCCGCCGGCAGGAACTCCACGAGGCCGTCCAGCGTGCGCTGCAAGTTTTCTTGGGTACCGGACAGGAAGCTGCCGTAGAGCTCGCCGCCGACACGGCGGGGAAGCGACACCAACCTGCCGTGGGTGGAGTCGAGGACTCCGGCGGCGACGTCGGTATGCGTGGACGTGCCCCCGGGGTGGCGCTGGCCGGCGATGATCTCCACCCAGCTGCTCGGATCGCTGATGATCTCGGCATAGACGCGGGCCGAGGCGGGTGCGGCGCCGTGCTGGACAAGCTGGGCGGCAGTGGTGCACGCCGCCAGTTCGGCGGCCACCCCGGTCAGCGGTTCGACGTTGGCCGGTGTCGCGGGGCCGAGCACCGTGGTCACCATGCCCGCCAGGCCGACCTGCGGGGCCACCAGCTGCAGTACCACCAGGTCGCCGTCCCGGGCGGCGATGACGTGACGTTCGCCCTTGCGGCACACGGCAAAGCGGACCATGGTGCCGCCGAGATCGCGGCGCCACCATCGGCACTCCAGGCTGCGGTCGGGCCTGCTGATCGTGTCGACCATCGTCGCCACCGCCGGGTGTGGCCGCCCCTGGTGGTCGAGCACCCCCTGCGCGGTGAGGTCGCGCTGCACCTGGTTCCAGACGAGGTCCCGCAATTCCTCTTGCGGGATGTTCGGCCGGATTCCGAGTGCCGTGGGGAAATCGACGAGGTGCAATCGGTCGGCGATCACCAACATGCCATCGACGGTCACCTCCACCCCGACGACATCGTCGAGGCCCGCAAGACCGGTAGTGAGGGGACCGGACATGATCAGCCGTCGAGCATTTGCTTGTTGAGGTTCCTGCTCAAGTCCTCGTCGACGCCCGCATACGTTTGCTTGGCGACGCGTAACTTCGCGGCGAGATCAGAGGCGTGCTGCCTAATGTTTTGACCCGCACCCCTGCGTTGTTTCTCCGCGGTGACAAAAGCGCTGTTGGAGGCGCCGCTGATTACCCCATGCGTCACCCATACCGCCGTTTCCGTATTGCCGGCAGCGGTGGCCGCCTCTTCTGCCTTAGTGGCCGCTTGGACCTGTTTCGTCGCCAATTCCTCGAGATACTTTTCGTCGACGTTCAACGTTGCCATGGGTAATCTCCTCAACGGATATTTTTACTCGCTATTGCGTTGACGCGTACCGGTTTTTGCGGCACTGGCGACGGCTAAAGCCGACCCGGCGCCGCCACTTCCTGGACGGCCATCGTTTGGTCGATGGGCGCGCGCCCCGCGCCCGTCGTGCCCAACGCCGCCCCATCGCCGTTCCCGGCCGCGGCGGCCTCTGACGGAGCGGCCTCCTCGGCGGGCGGCGGGGCCGCCTGGCGCTGCTGACCGGTCGAGGCGAGTTGTTGCACTTGGCCCATCATTTGGTTGACGAAGCTCATCGGCTGGGCAACCTGGCCGGACATCTGTGCGAGTTGCCCGGATGCTTGAGTCACCTGACTGAGGGTGGGCACCGTCGCCGTGGTCTCGGCGATCGTCTCGACGGGAGTCGCGCCGTCGCTCTGGAGCGCGGTTAGGACGCCGCGTTCCTCGCGGGAATCGCCGGCCGCCGGGGCCCTGCTGGCCAGCGAGGCGACGGTGGGTGTGCCGGAGAATGCCGACATCCCGGACATGCTGTCGGAGATCGCCTTGAAGCTGCCGACCGTGGCCTCCTCGGCTCCGGTGACCTCGATCCGCGCGAACGAGCTGTTGGGGATCGCTTTCTCGGCCACCTCGCCGTAAAGGAGTGCGGTGGCGTGGATCTCGTGCGAGAGGGACATGGAGTTGGCCAGTGTCATCATCTCGAAGCTGAAGACGGTGGCGCATGCCGCGAAGGCGGCGATTATCTGCCATGCACACGAGATTTCGGGACCGACCACCGGGATCAGATACATGGCCAGCGCGATGCCCTGGGCGATCACCAAGCCCAGCAGCGTCACAGCGATGCAGTTGTGCGCCTTGGCGACCTCCGAGCCCTGGTTCGCCATCAGCGTCTGCATCTTCTTGTCCAGATCCTGCATCGTTTGCACGAGGGCCTGCAGTGCGGCGGTCGCGTCGGCGTACGCCTTCGCCGCGTCGCCGCTCCAGTCGCGTGAGTCGGGCGCGGCCTCAGCGAGGTAGAGGTAGACGGTTTCGTACTTGTCCGCACCGCTGGTGAAGGAGGCGCCCTTGTCCGGGGTCCAGAATCCATTGAGCAGGTCGACCGCCGAGATGGCGACCATCGCCACGTCGACGATGGCCGTCGGCGTTGGGAGCACCTTCGTACCGGACGTCTTCAACGCGTCTGCGAGCACCTTGATCTGGTTCCGTCCGTACCACATCGCTTTGCCGGCGAGCGCCCCCAGATTCGCCCCCAAACCAACCCAATCCCCGGAATACGCGGCGCCACCGCCCGCCTGCAGCCGCGTGAAGCAGTAGGCCAGATCGTGAATACCTGCGAGACGACTCACGGCGGTGTATCCCTTCGCGGTTGGTGACCGATGTTGGACTCATGTTGAGGAGGTGGGTTGAGCCTAACGCCGCCAGACAGGGCCCCGCTGCACGAATTTTCTGGGCGCACAAAGGATTCAGCCAACAACCGGTTAATTCCGCAGAAACATTAAGGGAGGGTTGACGCCCGGAGAACAACGGGACGCCACCGGCGCCGCGGCGTCATCCCGAGTTCATCCGGAGGAGCGACTCCACACCGTTCCCGAATTCGGCTGCGCGTTTTTCGGGATCTCTCTCGACGCGGGTGCCAGCGCTCGACGGCCAACACAGCCCTGCCACGAGCCGGCGGATCGATTGATGTATTACTTCGTCGCGCCCGGACTTCGTTGCCGAGGCTCCGTCAACGGACGCGGGCGTGCCGACCCGATCCCTCGTCCGGCTCCGCCGTGGCAAGGTCAACTGGTGCGCGCTCGGCGCCCTGCGCGCCGGGCGCCGCCCCGGCAGCCGCGTCGTCCGACGGCGCGGTTTCTTCGTCTGGCTGGCCCTGCCGGCTCGTCTGCGCGAGCTGCTGTGCTTGCCCGATCGTCTGGTTGGGAACGTTCATGTGTTGGGACGCCTGCCCCGAGACCTTCGCGGCTTGCGCCGATGCCTGAGCGACCTGGGCCACGGTGGGCGGCGTGATTGGCGGTGCGCCCGGTGTCTCGGGGGCCGGCGAGGCGTAGGCCGGCGCGTCCGCGCTCAAAGCGTCCAGTACGGCAAGGTCTTCCGCCGACGCCCCGTCCGTCGGCGCCAGCCTGGCCAACGCAGCCACGGTGGGCGTCGCCGAAAAAGCCGACGTTCCCGGCATGCTGGCGGAGACGTCGGCAAAACCGGAAACCGTCGACTCAGTGGCGGTCGCCGACTTCGCGTCGGCCGGCGAACCCTCCTGTACCGTCCCGGATGCCAAGGCCGAGTATCGGCCGGCCAAGCTCTCCGCCTGCTTGCCGTTCAGGACCGAGTAGGTGGTCAACGTGGCAAGGAATCCCACGGCGGTCGCGATCCCAAGTCCGGAAACGGTGATTGCGAAGCCTTGCGACACCGCCGGCCCGAGTGGCGGAGGCGCGAACCGAATGATCAGCTCGACGATGTAGCACGCGAATAGCAGGTCCTTCAATATGCCGAAACCCAAGCGCATGTGGGTCACCCATTCGGCCTGGTCCTTCACCAGAGCTGCCAGCTCGAGGTCCAGTTCAGCCATCGTCTGCGCCAGGTTCCCCAGGGTCGTGTCGAGGCCCGCATAGGCTACCGATGCCGTCCCCGCCCAACCGTCGTCGTCCGGAAGAGCCGATTTCAGCTGCGCCGACAACGCACTGAATTGCTGCGATCCGTTTCTGAGGTCGTCACCTTCGACCGGCGGTCCGAATCCGGTCGTCAGCTCCATCAGCTCGACGACCGTGAGGGCCCACAGGATCAGGCTGCCCGCCGTCTTGAGGGACTGCTTACTGCCGGGCACCGACGGGACCTTGACGCTCCCACCCTCGAAACGAATCCGGGTCAGCCCGTCGAGGCCGCCCAACTTGGCGAGTGCGGCCCCACCGGCCAACCCGTCTGCGCTCATGCTGGTCACACTCGCCGCGAGATACTCACCGCTGAAACCGGGGCTGTCGACGCCGGTGAAGTTCTGGCCGAGGCTACCCAGGTTGACCAGGAGCCGAGCCGCGTCGGCGAGTATCGATACAGCCAATTGTGGTCCTCAGGTCAACAGTGCGCTGCCGGGCGAGCGGTTGGTCGCACCAGAGCTTAGCACCCAACGGACCTGCGGCACGCGGAATCGGCTGCGGCAGTTGCCGATTCAGGCGTGATCAGCCCTCGAGTACTTGCTTGTCGATGTTCTTGCCCGCTTGCTCGTCCGTGCTGGCGTAGACCCTCTTGGCGGTGCGTAGCTTGTCGGAGAGTTCCGTGGACGCCTTGCTCATGGCGTCGCCCGTGCTCTTGCGTGCATCCGCGGCCTTGGTGAACGCCAGGTTCGAGTACCAGCTGACCACGCCGTGGCTCACCCAGACATCGGTTTCCAGGCCCGACGCCGCCGAGGCTGCGGTTGCCGCCTGCGTCGACGCTTGATCCTGCGCCGTTGCCAGCCTGTCGAGATGGGATGAGTTGACGGTTACATCGGCCATGATTCGTGCTCCTCGGGTGCTCAGTCTCTTAAGGGTTCTGGTGCAACGATTTTGATCGTCGGTTGTCGGGGATGGCCTAGGCCGGGTTCGGTGCTTGCGTCCGCTCTGTGCCGGCCGCGGCGACCTCCACGGGCGCACGCTCGGCGCCCGCCGCACCAAAGCCGGCACCGGCGCCCTCGACCTCACCCTGGAACGCGGCCTCCTCGGCCCCGGCGCCTTCGGCCGGCGCCGCCGCGCCTTGGCCTTGCTGGGAGGTCTGGATCATCTGCTGCAGTTGTCCCATTGCCTGGCTGGTGAGTTGCGCGGGCTGCGACAGTTGGCTGGAGACCTTCGCGGCCTGGCCCGACATCGCGGACAACTGGGCCACGGTGGGCATGGTGGTCGTGGGCGCGGACGGCGTCGTCGCATCCGGTGACGTCGTATCCGATGTTTGAGATGCGCCGTAGGCCGGTGATTCACTCGCGCCCATCTGAGCGGCCAGCGGGGCCCGCTCGTCGTCCGAGCCCCTGGCCGCGCCGGCCGGTGCGGCAGCGGGCGGTGTGGCTGACAGCGCCGACGGCCCGGACATGCTGTCGGAGATGGCGGCAAAGCTGGAAACCGTGGTCTCTTCCGACGTCAGCTTCTTGGCCTTGGCGTCCGACCCCGTTTGCACGGTGCCGGCGGCCAGGGCCGAGTAATCGCCGGCCAAGGTCTCCGCCTTCTTCCCGTTTTCCACCGAGAAGTAGGTCAAGGTGCCGAGGAAGGTGGAGGCAACACTGAGCCCACCAATGGCCACCGCAATAGCGAAGGCTTTCGCCGCGATGGGACCGGCCGGGGCGGGCACCGCAAACGTGATGATCAATTCAATGATGATTGCGGCCAGAAGGATGTCCTTCAAGATCCCAAAGCCCAAGCGCGCGTGGTTGACCCATTCGGCCTGATCCTTCACCAGTGATGCCAGTTGGGAGTCCAGGGTGGCCATCGACTGCGCCATGGTCTCCAGGGTGACGTCAAGCTCGGCATACGCTTCCGACCCCGAACCCTCCCAGCCGGAGTCCGGAAGGGCGAGCTTCAGCTGTTCGGCGAGCAGGGTGAACTGCTGGGATCCGGTGTTCAGCTCACTGCCTTCGGTTGGCGGTCCGAACCCGATCGTCAGCTCCATGAGCTCAACAATGGTCAGGGTGATGGAGATGATGCTGAGGCTCTGTTTGAAGGTCTTCATGCCGCTGGCGCCGCCCATACGGTTGGCCATGATCATTTTCTGAGCCGGGCTCATTCCGCTGATGTATTTAGTGATGCCCTTCTGAACACCCACCATCGCCAGGGACCCGAAGTCGGCACCCCCGCTGGTCGCGGCGCCGGCAATATATTCGGTGCTGAATTCCGAGCCGCCAGTGACGCCTAGGCCTACGCCGGCGGCTTGCTGACCTAATCCGGCCAAGGAGCCAAGGATCCTCGCGGCTTGAATGAAAACAGACATAAGTGGGTCCTCCGGTTTGAGCCTTCCGCGTGTTGATTGCGCGTACCGCGCATTAACCGCCCGTTTAGCGTAACGCGCTCTGACTGGCGCCCGTGCACGAATTTTTGGGAAAGGCAACGGCTTCCACAGCGCGGTGAAAAGGCAGAGATGGTGAACGTTGGGGCGGGTGCGCCGCCGCGCTCAGTGAATATGGCCGATCAGCGTTTCGATCGCGTCGGCGACTTCGGCTGGCACCGCCTCGTCGGCCTCCGCCCGCACGATCATTTCTTCGGTCACCCCGGCCGCCTCGGCGGTCTCCGCGGGCGAAAGGTTCGCCCGCCGCCGGGCCGCGTAGAGGCGTTGTGCCAGCGGGGCGCCCGGGGCGGTCGCACCGCGCGTCATCAGCTCGTCGTAGTGGCGCCGAACCGTACTCAGGGCTTTGATCAGTTCGGGCGTGATCCGGCTGATGCGGGTGGCGCGCACCGCGATCGCCTCGAGTTGCCGGAGATCGGCAAGGATCGGCGTCGCGCGCTCGGTGAACTCCGGGTCGTCGGGCGACGGCAATGCCGCGATGGCCAGGCCGCAACCGTCCACGGCGGCGACGATCGCCTGCGCGATCAGCGAGGCCGGGGCATCGGACTGCGGGGCCTCGGTCGAGGTTTTGGCGGTGCCGGTAGCGACCGCCGGTGGGATCTCTTCGCCGGCGTCGGGCTGTCCGCGGCGGATCCGCGCGATGGTCCCGGCGGGCCACTGCAACACCTGCTCGAGCTTGGCCTGGGTGCGCTCCCGCGGCCAACTGCGGCCCTTTTCGAACGCGATGAGGGCGCCGGCATTGATGATCCCGTCGGCCGCCAGGCTGCGCTGGCTGATGCCCAGTTCCCGACGGCGCGCGGCGGCGGCCGCGCCCGCGCGGGCCATCCCCGGATCCGGCTCGACGCCATCGGACTTCTGTTCGGGCCGTCCACCGGCGCCGGGGGGCGTGACGATCTCGAACGTGAGAACTTCGCCCGAGCTGGGATCGCCGAGCCGGACCGTCGTTTTGTCCGTCACCGTCACCGAGCTCATGCGGTGTCCGTCGACGAATATGCCGTCCGGTCCCTTGTCCACGATCCGCCACGAACCGTCCACGGGTTCGGCGTGCAGATGCTCCGCGGAGATCTGCTCGATCCGCACGTCGTCCTGCGGGTCCCGGCCAATGGTGACCACGCCCCGACCGGGCTCGATTTCGTGCGACGTCGCACCGCTATGGATGACCAGGACGGCGAGATCGGTACTCGACTCGGTGCGGGGCATCTGCGGTGGTTCCTCGATCGAGGCAGCTGGGCGGGCCTTCCGCCGCCTGCAATCCTAACCGTCGCACCCGTCAAATTCCATCGCATGCCGCTACGTTTCGAATCACAGTTTCGGAGCCGCACCGTCGGAACGCTATGCCGACGCGACAACGACGTCATCTTGTGGCGATCCGCGCGCGGGGACCTCCATGGATCGCGCGTGGAATGCTACGGTTTCGGGCCTCCCATCCGAACGCTCCTTTGTCGGTGAAGAGCCGAAGCGAGCCCAAACGCTACGGTTACGTAACCGTCCCGTTCTGTTGGTGAAAAGTGGCCGGAACGACGCAAATAGCCAGTTCAAAAGGCTTTCCATCGGGTCACGCCGCCTCACTGGGCTGGCCGCTGAAGCGAACGTCCGAACGAAGCGATGCGATACCGAAGCCAAACTGTTGCATTGCAGCGGTTAGTCCTATACCGTTGCGAAGCAGATGAGCAGAACGCAACGCTTCAGAAGGAACCATCGCCATGACCGCAACACCTTTGTTCAACATCCCGCTCGGCGCCTGCACGCAGGACCCCGACCGTTGGACCACCGCCCCGGACGCCGAGGCCATCGCCGCTTGCCGTGCGTGCCCCCGGCGTTGGATGTGCGCGCGGGAAGCGGTCGAGTCGGCCGGCGCGGAGGGCCTGTGGGCCGGCGTGGTGATCCCCGAAGGGGGGCGCCCCCGCGCATTCGCGCTGCGTCAATTGCGATCCCTGGCCGAGCGCAACGGGTACCCCGTGCGCGAGACCGCGAAGTCGGCCTAGCCTCCTGCCATGGCCGCCCACTTCGGGTCGGCGACGGGTCCCGACGGAAACCGTTGCACCGCTTTCCCTCTGGGACTTCAGAACAGGCGCCGGCCGTTACGTCGGCTCGAACCTGAAGACGGCGAGCCGCCCCGCCAGTGCTTCGAATTCGTCAGCCGTTCCATCACGCACCATCCCGGATCGCTTCGCGAATGCCACACCGACCGGGACCTTGACCGGGAATTCCCGCAACACCGGCCGCGCCTGGGCGGCGGAGAGTTCGACGATCCGGACCTGCTGTGACCGTCGGCCCCGGCTGAGCCTGCCGGTGCCCGCCGCCCGTGCGTTCGCCGCCCAGTCGGCGCCGGGATAGCCGGCCACCACGTACAGGTCGCCCCGGAATTCGAACGGCGTCATCGGCGTGCTGCGGGGGCGACCGGACTTGCGGCCGGGCACCGTCAACACCATGGCCGGACCGGTGGGAATCCCCAGCCGTTGGACCGCCATCATCACCTTGTTCATGGGCTTGAGGTAGCGCGGTGGGCGCAGTTCGGACATGTCGGGCTCCTCAACCAATGGCGGAGAAGACGTCGCGATGGTCGGCGACCCACTGGGCGAACGGGGTCGCCGGCCGCCCGAGGATCTTCTCGACGTCATGGGTGACCAGCGCGGGCGTGTCGAGCGTCGCGGCGAGCATGGCGATATAGGCATCGCCGAAGGCTGCCGGAAAGCCTAATCCGATAAACCGCTGGCGCACAGCATCATTCGGTATCTCGCAATAGCGCAACTGTCGACCCAGGACGGCACCGATGGCCTCGACCAGTTCCGAATTGGTGAAGGCCTGCGGACCGGTCAGCGGGATCCGCTGTCCCACCAACTCGTCGGTGAGCAGCGCCCGCGCCGCCACCTCGGCGATGTCGGTCTCGACAATGGGCGCCACCGAAGCCGAAGCGTACGGACCGTAGACCACGTCGCCGGCGCGCAGCTGCGCGGACCACATGCCAGCGAAGTTGGTCGCAAAAACGCTGGGCCGCAGGCTCACCCATTCCGCGCCGGAGTCAACGGCCAGCTGCTCCACCTCTTTATTGCGGTCTCCGCGGAAGCGGGACGGTTGCCGGGCGAAGTCGTCATCGGCGTTGATGGCCGAAAGCGCCACCAGCCTGGTGACGCCGGCGCGCACGCACAACTCCACCACCTCGTTCAGGTCGGCACCCAGCGCCCTGGAGTTGAGAAACACCGCCGACGCGCCGGGTAACGCGTCGGCCGCCGAGCCCACCAGTTCGACGCCGGGGGGAAGCCCGGCTCTATCCGGCGCGCGGGTGACCGCCCGGACCGGCGCTCCAGCGGCCACAAGCGCGGTGACAAGGGGTCGCCCGACGTTACCGGTCGCGCCGGTTACCACGATCGTCATGGGATGGTTCCTCTCTGCTGATTTTTCTGCGGTGCTAAAAGGACGGGGCGGAAGGTGGGAAAGTTACAAACGCAGATCCCGTAACTTTTTGCCGCAGCAGATCGTCGAAGAGACATGAACCAGCCGCAATCAGCGAGCGACCAGGTCGCCGACGCCTGGCGTCGTCACCGTCCCTATCTGGTCAACCTCGCCTACCAAATGCTCGGCGACATCGGGGATGCGGAAGATATTGCGCAGGAGGCCTTTCTGCGGTTGTCGAGGGTCGAGGCGGGTGAGATCGAGGACGTTCGGGGCTGGCTGACGGTGGTGGCCAGCCGACTTTGCCTCGACCAGGTGCGCTCGGCCCGCGCTCGTTACGAACGCCCGGGCGAGGTCGGAGAGCGGCCCACGCCGCAGCGCTCCGATCCGGCTGACCGGGTCACTCTCGACGACGAGATCCGCGCCGCGTTGCTCGAGGTGTTGCGCCGGCTCAGTCCGGGGGAACGGGTCGCCTTCGTGCTGCACGACGTGTTCGGCGTCCCGTTCGACTCGATCTCCGAAACGGTAGGCCGCCCGGTCGGTACGTGTCGGCAGCTGGCGCGCCGTGCACGGGCGAAATTCGTTGCCGCTCAGCCTACAACGAACGTGGTGGCATCGAGCGAGCATCAGCTCGTCACCGAAAAATTCATCACCGCGTGCGCCAACGGTGACCTTGGCGCGTTGGCCGCCGTGCTGGATCCGACGGTGTGGGGCGTGGGCACGATCCTCGCCGACCCGGCGCCGCCCCCGCAGATCAATCACGGGCCGGACGCGGTGGCCACCAACCTGCTGCGGTACCTGTGGCCCGACGTCACGCTGGTCAGCGGTCCCGTCGGGCAACCGGTGCTGCTGGCGTTCAGCCACCGCCGGCTGTTTGCCGTCATCGTGCTGACGATCCGCGGGTCGAAGGTGGCGAAGCTCGAGGCGATCGCCGACCCGTCCGCACGGGCGGGCGAGGTCGCCGAGCAGGCCTAGCCCGGCCGCTGGTTCTCGGGCCGGACCGCGAAATAGCCGGCGATTGTCGCGGTGACCTCCAGGAACTTCCGCCGTGTGGCGGCCGACATTTCGCGGCTCACATCGATGACGCCGCCCGGCCGCAGGTGCGGGTCGAAGGGGACCTCGATCACCGGCCGGCCGTGGTCGGTGAACTCCCGGGCCAGCTGCGCCCGCGTCCGTTTGTCGGCGTGCCCGTCGGAATCGTTGAGCACCACGACTGTGCTCTGCAGCAGAGTGTCGAAGCCCTGGTCGACCAGCCACTCCATGGTCCTGGCGGCGGCGGACGCCCCGTCGGCCCACGGCGAGGAGACCACGATCAGCGCGTCCAAGTCGCGCAGCACCTCCTGGGTGACCGGCGCGTCCATCGTCGAACCGCAGTCGATGACCGAGATCGCGAAGTGGCGGTCCAGGCGCAACGCGGCCTCCCGGTAGATCGCGGCGTCGAGCACGCGGCGCGGACCCGACGCCGGCTCGCCGCCGA
>NZ_LZJA01000157.1:0-27792 GCF_001666785.1 Mycobacterium sp. E3305
CGTCGGTGCGGTTCAAGCACAATCGCGGCAACCGGCTCCCGCACGACGTGATCGTCGTGGACGAGACGTCGATGGTGTCGCTGACGATGATGGCCCGGCTGCTGGAGGCGGTGCGGCCCGATACGCGGCTGATCCTGGTGGGCGACCCCGACCAGCTGGCCTCGGTGGAGGCCGGCGCGGTGCTGGCCGACCTGGTGGACGGGCTGACGGCGCGAGCCGACGTGCGGGTGGCGGCGCTGCGCACACCGCATCGATTCGGCGAGTCGATCGGCGCGCTGGCCGAGGCGATCCGGGTCGGCGACGCGGACCGCGTGATGGGGCTGCTGCGGGCCGGCGGCGAGCACGTCGAGTGGCTCGATTCCGACGGGCCGGCCGACCGGCTGCGCCCGGTGCTGGTATCGCACGCGCTGCGGGTGCGGCAGGCCGCCGTCCTCGGCGCCACCGGGGCGGCGCTGGCGTCACTCGACGAGCACCGGCTGTTGTGCGCGCACCGGCGGGGCCCCTACGGAGTGGGGCACTGGAACCGGCAGGTAGAGCGCTGGCTCGCGGAGGAGACTGGTCAGCAACCGTCGTCCGCGTGGTATGCGGGCCGGCCATTGTTGGTGACCGCCAACGACTATGGGCTCAAGGTCTACAACGGCGACACCGGGGTGGTCGTGGTCGGCGACGACGGGTTGCGGGCGGTCATCGCCGGCGCCACCGGAACGTTGAGCTTCGCGACCAGCCGGCTCACGGACATCGAGACCATGCACGCCATGACGATCCACAAGAGCCAGGGCAGCCAGGCCGGCGAGGTGACGGTGCTGATGCCGCCGGAGGATTCGCGGCTGCTGACCCGGGAGTTGTTCTACACGGCCGTGACCCGGGCGAAGGCCAAGGTCCGGGTGGCCGGCACCGAGGCGTCGGTGCGGGCGGCCATCGACCGCCGGGCGGTGCGCGCGAGCGGGCTGGCCCAGCGGCTGCAGTCGTCCTGAGTGCGGCGTCGCCCTAGTGCGCGCCTCCGGATT
Source organism: Mycobacterium sp. E3305 (assembly GCF_001666785.1). Lineage (NCBI taxonomy): Bacteria > Bacillati > Actinomycetota > Actinomycetes > Mycobacteriales > Mycobacteriaceae > Mycobacterium > Mycobacterium sp. E3305. Next base: position 1,008 of record NZ_LZJA01000157.1, read on the forward strand.
GCGCGCCGGCGGCCATCTGCTTGAGCATCACGTCGTGGATGATGTCGATCCGCGAACGGGCCTCCGCGCAGACATACGGGTCGCGGATCACGGTGAGTTGGTTGTCCTGCTTGGATTCTCCGCCGGTGGACCAGTTGGTCGAACCGGTGATGACGTCGACGCCGTCGATGATCACCATCTTCAAATGCATGATCGCCGACTTCTCGCTGTGCCCGATGGCGATGCTGTTGCCGATCTTGTCATTGAGCCACGGGGCCAGCAGAGCCCGCTCCGACTTCCCCGCGGCCTGGGTGGAGTCGAGACTCATTTGCACGTACATCTTTTCGTCCTTCAGCGCCGACTGCAGCACCGAATTCAGTTCGGCGTCATCGTAGCCGTACATCGCCACCACGATGCTTTTGTTGGCCGCCGTCAGCAGGGCCTTGAGCGCCTCGTGCACCTGGTCGACCGGGCTGTAGAAGGTTCGCGTGTCGTCGGGGTAGCCGGGCGGGAACGGCGCGGCTTTGTATTGGTCCAACTCGGCGAGCGAACGCAGTGCCATGGCGGTTTCTCCTTTACATCGCGGGAGACGTCCAGTCGGCCGGGTCGGCGCTGAGCCGTTGCGCCTCCTCGGTCAGGTTCGGTAAGTAGCCGGGGTTGTCGCGACGGCGCACCAGCACGCTCGGATGCACCAGCGCGTCGGGACCCATCGGCCGGCGCCGGCAGCCGACCAGGTACCAGAGCTTGCCGTTGTGGTGGATCGGCGCGTCCGCGAAGTCTTCGGTCACCGCGCACTGCTGCCGGTAGGCCGCTGCGTCGATCGCGAGTTCGCCGGCGATTCCGTCGGTGACCCACTTCAGCGCGATCGTCGCGAGCCGGTGATCGGGCATGAACGTTCCGCCGACGTCGGCGTGCACGCCGGCGAACCAGCGTTCCTCCAGCCCCAGCGGATGGCGTTCGACAAGGTATTCGCGATAGGGCCGGCGACGTTCGTCGATCGAGACGGCGTGGCGGATGCGCGCGACGTTGGGCAGCGAGCGGGTGTAGGGCCAGCGCAGGTTGCCGAACCTCAGGAAGCCGGCCGCCTTCACGGTGTCCCACAGGCCGAGGTAGGCGACCGGCACCGCGTGGTGCCAGACCTGATTTGGGCTGTTCTGCCGCACAGTCGAAAACAGCGGCTCGCCCTCGGTGCGCCAGCAGAACGCGCGGGCGAACTCGGCCCAGTGGGCGTACTCGTCCTCGGTGAAATATCGGTTGATGGCGTACTTTTCGACCGCGTACGGCAGCAGGTTCTCCGAACCGGGCCGCAGCAACCCCGGCCGCAGCAGCATGCCGGCCAACGCGCGCGCGGTGTAGGCGCCGCGGCTGAAGCCGAAGATGTAGAGCGCGTCGCCCGGGCGCCAGTGCTGCATCACGTACCGGTACGCCTGCGCCACATTGCCTTTCAGGCCCAGGCCGAACGCCTTCTCGATCAGCAGGTCGATTGTGCGCGACAGCGACGAGTGCGCCGATGCGGGCGCCAGCGTGCCGACGCCGGGGTCGTAGTAGGCGAGTTGGGCGGCCGGATCGTCCTTGTCCAACATCTCGAACAGCTTGGCGACATTGGTGAGGTTGCCGGCCCCGATCTGGTTGGCGGTGCCGTCGAGGCAGACGACGATCCGCTTGCCGCGCGGTCGCTCAGGGTGCTCGGACATCTCGAAGAACGCCTCTCACAGGTATGCGACTCCCTGATGTGTGGCACTCTACGACGGCCGCGCACGGTGCGGAAGAATCGCGGTCAGCATGGACAACAACAACGACGACGACGACGACTCCGCGCCGACACCGGCACCCGCATCCCGGCGCGTCCACATCGTGCGCCTCGGCGTGTTCGTCGCCTTCCTGCTCCTGATGTTCTACCTGGTGGCCATCGCGCGCGTCATCCACGTGGACGACGTGCGACGCGTGGTCTCCGCGACGGGGCCGGCCGCGCCGCTGGCCTACGTGCTGGCGTCGGCCGTGCTCGGCGCGCTGTTCGTGCCGGGCTCGATCCTGGCCGCGGCCAGCGGACTGCTGTTCGGCCCCCTCCTCGGCATCTTCGTGACGCTCGGCGCGACGGTAGGCACCGCGATCGTCGCGAGCCTCATCGGCCGGCGGGCCGGGCGCGACAGCGCCCGGGCGCTGCTGGGCACCAAACGCACCGACCGCATCGACGCGCTTATCGAGCGGCGCGGGCTGTGGGCGGTCGTCGGCCAGCGATTCGTCCCGGGCATCTCCGATGCGCTCGCGTCGTATGCCTTCGGGGCGTTCGGGGTGCCCTTGTGGCAGATGGTCATTGGCTCGTTCGTCGGTTCCGTGCCGCGCGCGTTCGTCTACACCGCGCTGGGCGCGTCGATCGGCAACCGATCGTCGCCGTTGGCGTACGCGGCGATCGCGGTGTGGTGCGTGTCGGCGATCGTCGGCGCGTTCGCCGCGCGCCGCGGATTTCAACGGTGGCGCGCCCACGCGCGCGGCGCCCAAGGAGAGGGCGGCGACGACGATGCACCTCAGCGGTCCGGCCGCCACCGATAGATGACAGCGTCGCGGTGGTGAGCGGCTCGAGGCAGCGAGGCAACCCCCGACGCTGGTCAGCCCACTCGGATGACGATCTTCCCGAGGTGCGCGCCTTCCGCGATTCGGTTGAACGCCGCTGCGGCATCATCGAATTCGAAAACCCGGTCGATCACCGGCTGCATTCCCGTGGCGCCGACTGCGCGCACCAGTTCCTGCGTATCGCCGCGGTCCCCGACCGTGATCGACCGGGTTGTCGCGCCGGCGCCCTTGAGGAGGAAGTAGTCGATGCCGGGGTTGGCTTCACTGAGGAAGCCAATCAGCGTCACCTCTCCGCCAATCGCGACCGCCCGTAAAGACTGGTCGATGGTGGCTGGGCCGCCGACTTCGACGACGCGATCGACGCCTCGGCCGTCGGTCAGGGCGCGGACCCGCTCACTCCACTGCGGGTGGTCGCGGTAGTTGATGACATCGTCGGCCCCCAACGCCGTCAGGGCCCGTGCTTTCTCGAGGCTCGACGTCGTCGCGATGACCCGAGCACCCAGCAGTTTGGCCAGTTGAAGGGCAAAGACGGAGACACCGCCCGAACCGAGGGTCAACACAGTCTGGCCGGCGCGGATCGGCGTGGGGCCGCCCAGCGCATTCCAGGCGGTGACAGCCGCGCAGGGCAGTGTCGCTGCCTGTTCGTCGGTCAAGGCGTCCGGCGTGGCTACCACCGATTCCCGCGATACCACTTTGTATTCGGTGAGCCAGCCATCTTGCCCGCTGCCGTAGCTGTCGGAGTTCGCCGTCGCCGGTAGCGGGCCGCCGAACCACCTGGGCTGGAATATGCTCATGACGCGGTCGCCCGGGTGGTAGTCGTCAACGCCTTCACCGGCCTCGGCCACTTCGGCGGCAGCGTCGCTGCACGGCACGAGACCGGACTTGCTGTCGCGCACGTAGCGCCCCAGCGGGATCGCGATGTCGCGATAGTTCAGTGACACCGCCCGGATCTTGAGCAACAGTTCACCGCGTTGCGGGGCGGGGATGGGCTCGTCACTCATCTCCAGACCGTCGAGTCCACGTGAGTTGTCGAATCGGTATACCCGCATCGGGGCGCTCCTTACCTGGGGCGGTGCGCTAGGGCGTGACCACGTGAGCGCGCGATCCACTACCGCGGATGCCGCGCCCTGCTCTAGCTCTGCGGGCGCTCCGCGGCCACGAACAGGTTGCCCGGCACCGCATCCGCGACCTCCGTGGCCGCCGTGCGCGCGTAGCCGGCCATCAGCTCGTCGGCCGGCGTGACCGTCACGCTCCAGCCGTGGCGGCGGAACCAGTCGCCGACGTCCTCGCGCTCCTCGAAGTACCACAGCTCGTCGGTCCTCGGCACCTGCCGGTCCGGGTCGACGCGCGCCATCAGCGCGCGGACCCGGTCCATCCGCTCGCGACGCTTGGCGCGGAACTCGGGGTCGAGGAACTTCGGTCCGAGCGCCTCCACGGCCACCCGGCTGCCGGGGGCGGTGAGCGCGTGCACGCGGTCGAACAGCAGCTCCTGGGCGGTGGCCGGCAGGTAGGGCATCAGCCCCTCGGCGGACCACACACTGGGCGCCGACGGGTCAAAACCCGCGTCGCGCAAGGCCGTCGGCCAATCGTGGCGCAGGTCGACCGGGACGGCGACCCGGTTGCACGCGGGCTCTGCCCCGTGTTCGGTCAGCGTCGACAATTTGAAGTCCAGCACCCGGGGCTGATCCAGCTCGTAGGTCGTCGTCCCGTCCGGCCAGGACAGCCGCCAAGCCCGCGCGTCCAGGCCCGCGGCCAGGATCACCGCCTGACGAATTCCGGCGCGCGTCGCGGCGAGGAAGAACTCGTCGAAAAACGCCGTCCGCGAGGCCATGTAGCCGACCATCGCCTGCATCTGCAGCGGCAATTCGGGTTCGGCCTCGATGAGTTCGTCCGGTAGCTGCGGTGCCGAATGCCAGTTCCACACCCCGTCGCCTGCGGCGTCGAGGAAGACCTGCGCGAACGGGTCCCGGATCAACGGGTTGTCGCTTCGCGTCTCCGCGGCGCGCGCCGACGCCACGCCCAGTGCGGTGGCCCCCACGCTCTCGGTGATCTCCCAGCTGTCGTTCTCGGTCCTGGCCACGCGCATCCCCTCGAATCGATAGTTCGCCTACATACTCGACCGTACGCGCGCCGGATGGGTGGGAGCTATCGCGTAACCGGCTATCCGGTTAAGTTGTCGGCGAGCCGGCAAGCGGCAATTGTTTGCGGCGCCGAACGGATCCGAAGGATCGTTACACCATGCGAGTCGACGGGCGCGAGGTCATCGTTTCCGGCAGCTTGCTGCAGCCGCTGACCCGCCGCACCAACGACATCCTGCGGCTCGCGGCGAGCGCGACCTTCCTCGCCGTGGTGATCACGAGTTCGCTGATCACCCGGCCGCAGTGGGACGCGCTGGAGAAGTCGATCTCGCAGATCGTCGGCGTGCTCTCCCCGCGGCAGTCCGATTTGGTGTACCTCGCGTACGGCGTGGCGATCCTGGCCCTGCCGTTCATGATCCTGATCGGCCTGGTCGTCGGCCGGCAGTGGAAGCTGCTCGGGGCGTACGCGGCCGCCGCGGTGCTCGCGGCGCTACCGCTGTCGATCGGCGGCAACGGGTTTTCGGCGCCCCGCTGGCACTTCGACCTCTCCGAGCGGCTGCAGACCGTGCTGGGCCAGTTCCTCGACGACCCGCGCTGGATCGGCATGCTGGCGGCGGTGCTGACCGTCTCGGGGCCGTGGCTGCCCGCGCGGTGGCGGCACTGGTGGTGGGCGCTGCTGCTGGCCTTCGTGCCGATCCACCTGGTGGTCAGCGCCATCGTGCCGGCGCGCGCCCTGCTGGGCCTGGCGGTCGGGTGGCTGGTCGGCTCGCTGGTGGTGCTCGTGGTCGGGACCCCCGCGCTCGAGGTGCCGCTCGAGGCCGCGGTCCGCGCGATGGCAAGGCGCGGGTTCGTGGTCACCCGGCTCACCGTGGTCCGCCCGGCCGGCCGCGGCCCGCTCGTCCTCTCGGCCGGCTGTGCGGAGCCAGACGGCGCCGCGGTCGTCGAGTTGTACGGACCGCATCAGCGCAGTGGCGGCGCACTAAGGCAGCTCTGGATAAAGCTGCGGCTGCGCGACACCGAGACCGCGCCGCTGGTGACCTCGATGCGCCGCGCCGTCGAGCACCGCGCCCTGATGACGATCGCCATCGGGGAGGTGGACCTGGCGAACACCTCGACGATCGCCGTCGCCACCCTCGACCGAGGCTGGATTCTGTACTCGCACAAGCCACCCCACGGCCTGCCGCTCGGTCGGTGCGCACAGTCGACCCCCGTGGACCGGGTGTGGAGGTCGCTGCGCAGGCTCAACGACCAGCAGATCGCCCACGGCGACCTGCGCGCCAACGAGATCACCTTCGATGAGGGCACGGTGCGCTTCGGTGGCTTCCACAACGCCGAATACGGTGCCAGCGAGGCCCAACTGCAATCCGACATCGCGCAGCTGCTGGTGACCACCTCCGCCCTGTATGACCCCAAATCGGCGGTGGCCGCGGCCATCGACGCGTTCGACAGGGACACCATCCTGAGCGCGTCGCGTCGGTTGACGAAAGTGGCTGTGCCGCGGCTCATTCGGAGGTCCGTCCCGAATGCGGGCGCCGTCATCTCGGCGGCCCGCGCGGAGGTGAAGCGCCAGACCGGGGCCGACCAGATCAAGACCGAGACCATCACCCGGTTCACCCGCAGCCAGCTCATCCAGCTGGTGCTCTTCGGCGCGCTGGTGTACGTCGCCTATCCCTTCATCAGCACCGCGCCCACGTTCTTCTCCCAGCTGAGGTCCGCCAACTGGTGGTACGCGCTGCTCGGCTTGGCGGTGTCGGCGCTGACGTACCTCGGCGCGGCCGCGGCCCTATGGGCCTGCACCGACGGGACGGTCAACTATTGGCGGCTGTCATTCGTCCAGGTGGCCAACACCTTTGCCGCGACCACCACGCCAGCCGGCGTCGGCGGGCTCGCGCTGTCCACCCGGTATCTGCAAAAGAGCGGCCTGTCGGCGATGCGAGCCACCGCGGCGGTCGCGCTGCAGCAGGCCGTGCAGGTGATCGTGCACCTCTTGCTCTTGATCTTCTTCAGCGTGGTCGCGGGCGCGTCGATGCACCTGTCGCACTTCGTGCCGAGCGCCACGATGCTGTACCTGATCGGGGGCGTGGCACTCGGCATCGTCGGCACCTTGCTGTTCGTGCCGAAGTCGCGGCGCTGGCTGGCCACCGAGGTGCGCCCGAAGCTGAACGAGGTGACCGGCGATCTGGTGAAGCTGGCCCGCGAGCCGCGGCGACTGGCGCTGATCCTGCTCGGTTGCGCGGGAACGACTCTCGGCGCGGCGCTGGCGCTGTGGGCCAGCGTCGAAGCGTTCGGCGGCGGCACGACGTTCGTCACCGTCACCGTGGTCACAATGGTCGGCGGGACACTGGCCTCCGCCGCGCCGACACCCGGCGGCGTCGGCGCCGTCGAAGCGGCGCTGATCGGTGGCCTGGCCGCCTTCGGCGTTCCGGCGGCCGTCGGGGTGCCGTCCGTGCTGCTGTACCGGGTGCTCACCTGCTGGCTGCCCGTGTTTGTCGGCTGGCCCGTGATGCGCTGGCTGACCAAGAACGAGATGATCTAACGGGCGCTGAGCGCGCTCACTCGCTCCCTGCCTGCACGACCACGAGAATCGTTGACGTGCGGGCGCTTTCGCCGACCCTGGAAGTCAGGTTGACCAGGTAGTACTCCTCGGGCACCGACCGTGCGACCGCGATCGGAACGTCGACGGTCGCCGACCCGTCGGCGGAGAATTGGCCAGCCGTGGGCGTCACGGTGATCCCGCGGTCCGAGGCGGCGCCGGTGACCGTGTAACCCCCGTCGCCGGCCATCCGTTGCGCGTCGAGTCTCACCGTGCCCGTGCTCCCCGGCGCGATCGTGACCACCGGGTTGGCGACGTTGACGGTCACCGCCGAACCACCCGCGCCGAAGGACGGGGGCGCCGCCGATTCGCTTGTACCCCAATGCTTGTCGGGGTAAGCGCCCAGCGAGAACGCCAGTTCGCCCCCCGTGCGGACGAACGACTCGGGCAGCCACGTGTTGTCGGTGGCGCGACCGTCGACGCGCAGGCCGCTGATGTACCTGAGGTGGTACGGTCCGGACGCGCCGGGCGCCGAGATCCGGATGGCTTTGCCGTGCGGGAGCGCGATCACCGCGCGGTCGAAAAGCGGTGCGCCGACGGTGAGGATCGCCGTTCCGGGTGTGCTCGGGTAGAGCCCCAGCGCCGCCCAGACATACCAACTGGCCATCGCGCCGAGGTCGTCGTTGCCGGGCTCGCCGTCCGGCGTCGGGCCGAACAGGCCCCGCACCCGGTCGACCGTGTGTTGCGCCTTCCACGGCTGACCGATGTAGTTGTACAGCCACGGCACCCCGAAGCCCGGTTCGTTGCCGGCCCACAGGTAGGGCTCGTTGGGCCCGACGTTGAGTCTCTCGGTGAAGGCGTCGAGGCGCGCGGCCACCGCGTCACGGCCGCCGAGCGCGGTCACCAGGCCGGCCACGTTGTGCGGCACCCACCAGACGTACTGCGCGGCGTTGCCCTCGTCGTAGCCGATCTGGCCGAAACTCGACTGGGGCTCGACGAAACCCGGGCCGTCGCGGAAGAATCCGGTCCAGCTGCGCGGTGAGACGTAACCGGTGCTCGGGTTGAACAGGTTCTGCCAATACTGCGACCGGGCTTGGAATTCGGCGGCCGTGGCGTCCTCGCCGAGCGAGTCGGCGAATCGCGAGATGGCGAAGTCGTCGACCGACCATTCCAGCGTGATCGACGCGTCGGCGATCCAGCCGTCGAGGCCGAATTCCTGCGTGAAGGGTGCGTAGCCGCGCTCCAGGTAGGTGGCGATGCCCGGCCGCTCCACGTATTTGTTCAGCCCGACCCCGCCTTTCGTCGCCGCATTCACCATGTAGCGCAGCGCCGTTCGGGTGTCGAAGTTCTCGGCCCCGAACGCGTGGAGGTTCACGATGAGCGGCACGACGTTGTCGCCGCTCATCTCCGCGGTCGCGGCGTTGGCGAACGCCCAGCGCGGCAGCGCGCCGCTCTGCTCGGCGTCGTTCACCAGCGATTGGGCCATGTCGCCGGCCCGGTCTGGAAAGAGGAGCGCCTGCAACGCCGCGAGGCAGCGGTAGGTGTCCCAGTCGGAGAAGTTGGCATACTGCGTCCGCCCCGCGGCCACGGTGTGCACGGCGCCGTCGAACCCGACGTATCGGCCGTCGGCGTCGTTGAAGGTGTTGGGGTGCAACAGGGATCGGTACAGCGAGGTGTAGAACGTGTCCAGGTCGTCGACATTGCGGCCGGCGACGGCGATGCGTGACAGGCTGGCATTCCATTCCCGCGACGCCGCGGCGCGCACGTCGTCGAAACTTGCGCCGCCCTCGGCCGCCAAATTCGCCCGCGCCCCGTCGACGCCGACGTAGGAGATCGCGGTACGCACCTCTAGCACCGAGCCGGGCGGGAACTGCACGTATCCGCCGCTGTACGGGTAATTCGCGCTGCGGGCGCCGGGGTAAACCGCGAAGCCATCCCATGCGCCGTAGGCGGTGAACGGCTGGCTGAACTTCATCGCGAAATAGACCGTGTACGTGTTGTTCTTGCCGCAGAATCCGCCACTGGTGGCCCAGCCCGTGATCGTCGTGTTGTCCTCGCCGATCTGAATGGTTGCGCGGGAGTTGCCGGCCAGCGATGCGCCGGATCGCACCTGAAGCAGGGCGGGGCGGCCGTTGTGCGGGTAGCTGAACCGGCCGACGCCGGTGCGCGTCGTGGCGGTGAGTTCGGCCTTCACCCCGGTATCCGGAAACCGCACCGTGTAATAGCCCGGCACACCCTGTTCGGTGTCGTCGTGGGCGATCCGCTCCCAGGACTTCCAGGGTTGCATGCCAATTCCGTTGCCGGTCGGCAACATCGAGATGTCACCGAACGCCGCGCAGCCGACCGAGGCGTGGGTCATGCTGAACCCGCTCGCGCGCGGGTTGTCGTAGTTGTAACCGGCGTAGTTGCCCACCGTGTCCGGTGAGTACTGCACCATTCCGAACGGCACGGTGGCGCCCGGGAAGTTGTTGATCTCCCCCACCGTCCGGCCGCCCGTCCCGGTGCCGATGAGCGTGGCGACGTGGTCGACCGGGCTGGCCACCAATGTGGGCTCGCCGTCATAGGCCATCGGCGGCGCGGCAGCGATGAACGCCATGAAGACGACCGACGCCGCGAGAATCGCGACGATGGTCCTTCGTGCCCGCATACCTGTCTCTTACTGGACAACTGTGTATTGAGTGGGCGTTTTCCAACCGAATTGGATAACGATTTGCTTCGACGATCACGGCGGCGCCCAAAGTTCAAATAAATATCGGCAAACGCGGGTGCCATTTCGGCTACTGTCGTCTCGGCGTGGCCGGCGCTGGTACCGGCCCCAATTTTCGGGAGATTGGATCGATGAAACATTTGACGACAGCAACCATTTCCGTGGCGCTGAGTTTGGCGCTCGTCGGTTGCGGCGGTGACCACAAATCCGGCAATCAATCGACGACATCGACGACCACATCCGCCTCGACATCCACCACGTCGTCGGCGACCAGCGCGGCACCGGCCGCCAAAGCCAAATACACCATCGCCGACTACGTGAAGGACAACCACATCACGGAGACCCCCGTCCATCACGGCGATCCCGGCCCGAACGTCGACCTGCCGGTGCCCAACGGCTGGCAGCTCAACCAGAACGCGGGCACGTCATATGGCGGCATCGTCATGACCCAGCCCAGTAACCCCGCCGACGCGCCCACCGTCTCGGCGCTGTTCTCCCGGCTGTCGGGCAACGTCGACCCGGCGAAGGTCATCCAGTACGCGCCGGGCGAGGTGCAGAACCTGCCCGGGTTCGACGGCAGCGGCGACGGCAGCGCGTCGACGCTCGGCGGTTTCCAGGCGTGGCAAATCGGGGGCACCTATCAGAAGGACGGCGCCACCCGTGTCATCGCCCAGAAGACGGTGGTGATCCCCAGCCAGGGCGCCGTCTACGTGCTCCAACTCAACGCCGAGGGCCCGCAGGCCGATCAGGGCCCGCTGATGGACGTCACGAAGATCATCGACGACCAGACGACGATCACGCCGTGACCTAGGACCGTGCTGCCCCTCGGCCCTAGGCCGGGGGCCCGATTGGCCTTACGGTAAGCGCATGGCCGAGCAGTCGCATCAGATAGAGGCCGGGCATCCCCCGTCGGCGCTGATGCGCATCGTCAACCCGATGATGGGTTTCCTGTTGCGCACCCCGCTGGCCGGTCCCGCCCGCAAACAGCTGATGGTGCTGAGCTTCACCGGGCGAAAAACGGGCCGGCCGTTCTCAATTCCGTTGAGCGCCCATGTGATTGACGGTCAGCTCTACGCGCTGACCGGCGCGCCCTGGAAGCAGAACTTCCGCGACGGCGCACCCGCTCAGGTCGTCTACGACGGCAAGACGACCGCGATGCGCGGCGAGCTCATCCGCGACCGGGCCACGGTGTCCGACCTCTTCCTGCGCTGCGCCGAGTCCTACGGCGTCCAGCGCGCGCAGCGGATGATCGGGCTCAAGTTCCGCGATCACCGGATACCGACACGCGACGAGTTCGCCGAGGCGGTCGACCGGATGCACCTGGGAGCGGTGCGCCTGATCCCGGTGGGATAGCCGCTCAGTTGTCGGCGCCGAAGGCCCGATCGTGCGCGGTGAGCAGGCGCTGGTCGAACCGCGAGCGCGACGTGATGACCTCCCTGCCCAACTCCGAGAAGTCCTTCGCGATTTGCTCGGCCAGCGCGCCCAGCTTCATGTTGCGCACCTGCGACAGGGATTTGAGTAGGTTGAACGCCGCCAGCTCGTCGACGCCGTAAACCAACATCAACATGCCCTTGGTCCGGTCGATGGCGCCGCGACGCTCGGCGATCTCGGCCACCTGCTCGCTGATGCTCTCCTCGCGCTTGCGGCTGCGCGCCGGGGTGACGTCCACGTAGAAGCCGTGGGTGCCGATCACCTCGCCGTTGCTGTCGCAGAATTGGTCGCCCACCACGACCACGTCGTGGGTGTTGCCGCGAGTGTCCACGATGCGGTGCCTGGTGCTGAACGCCTGCCGGTGTTCGACCATGTCGTTGATGGTTGCGGCGACCTGGTTGCGGTCGGCCGGGTGCTTGTGGGCGATCACCAGCTCCGTCGTCGGGGTGACGGTTCCGGGTTCGTAGCCGTGCATCCGGTACACGGAGTCGGACCACTCCCAGCGCTGGTCCTCGAAGTAGAAGCGAAACCACCCGGCCCGCTGCGGCGTGCCGCCGGCGAGGGCCTCCTCCACCGCCGCCGTCTGGCCGTCTAGTTCCCACGCCACAGCGCACGCCCCGTCTCCGACTTTGCCGCCCACCCCGCCCTCCCTTCGAGCGACGCCTTCCGGATGGCGTCGCTTTCCTGCAGCCGCAGCGCGGACACGCGGCATAGTTCGCGCGCCCGGTCGAGCTGCTGACGCGAGCGCTGCATGGAGCTGGCGACCGAAGGCTGCAGCGACCGGGTAGAGGCCGAATACGCGCCCGCACCGGTCGCGGAGCGCCGCCGCAGGGTTTCCCGCAGCGCGGCCGTGCGGCGCGCCGCTCGAACGCGATGGGCCTTCTGCCGGCAGGCCGGCGAGCAGTAGACGGCATCGGCCCGGGCCGAGAAACCCGCCCCGCACATCGCGCATGTCATCCCCGGCATAGCCGTTACGTTACAGCTATCTGCGGGCGCGTTACAGCTATGGCCGCTAAGTGCGGAACGGGCCGTGTCGGGCGGGCTCGGTCAATCCCACGGTCCCGCGCCGGCGGCGGCGCGGGTCCGGGCGATTACCGGTCGCTCGAAACCGGCGTCGCGTACCGCGCGTCGCACCGCCTCGTCGACCGCGCCGGTCCGGTCGGCCGGCACCAGCGCGATCACGCAGCCGCCGAACCCGCCGCCGGTCATCCGCGCGCCCAGCGCACCGGCCCCCACCGCGGTGTCGGCGATCAGGTCGATGTGTTGGGTGGTGATCTCGAAGTCGTCACGCATGGACGCGTGCGAGGCGTTGAAGATCCGCCCGGCTTCGCCGAAGTCCGCGTCGCGGAGGGCCGCTACGCAGTCGAGCACCCGCTGATTCTCGCTCAGCACGTGGCGGGCCCGGCGGGCGTCGACGGGGTCACGGACCGCGGCCACGACCGAGGGCCCGCGGACGCCGATCTCGCGCAACGACGACACCCCGAGCTCCGCCGCCGCCCGCTCGCACGACGCGCGGCGCGCGGCGTAGTCGCCGCCGGCGTGACTGTGGCGGGCACGGGAGTCGATCAACAGCAGCGCGACACCGGCGGCGTCCGGGTCGAAGGCCACCGGCTCGACCGTGAGATCGCGGAAGTCGATCAGCAGCGCCGTCGCCGGCCGGCCGAACAGCGACGCCAGCTGGTCGAGCAAACCCGTTGGGGCGCCGACGTACTCGTTCTCGGCGCGCTGGGCCAGCCTCGCCTGCTCGATGCGGTCGATGCGTGCCCCGGCGGCCGCCGCGATCGCGCCCAGCGCCGCGCACTCCAGCGCCGCCGACGACGACAGTCCCGACCCCATCTCCACGTCGCTGGTGATGCGCATCGCGCCGCCGGGCACCGGGTGGCCGGCGCGCCGCAGTGCCCACACCACCCCGGCGACGTAGGCGGCCCAGCCGGCCACGTCGCCGGGCACGGTGTCGAGCGCGATCCGCACCGACCCGTCCGCGCGGTCACTGCCCACCGTGACGGCATCGCTGCCGTCGGGCCTGAACGTCACCACCGTGCGCTGCGGCAGCGCGATCGGCAAGGCGAACCCCAGGTTGTAGTCGGTGTGCTCGCCGATCAGGTTGACCCGCCCGGGGGCGGCGTAGCGGACGGTCATCCGAGCTCACGCAGCCGCTCAGCCACGCTTTCGGGCGTGACATCGCTGATGAACGCGTCCATCGCCGACTCGGAGGCCGCCAGGTACTTCAGCTTGGTGGCGCTGCGCCGGATCGACATCAACTCGACGTGGAAGTAGCCGTCAGCCTGGGCGTCGGTGTCGGCGTACTGGTGCAACGCCGAAATGTAGGGCAGCGGTGAGGAATACATCCGGTCGAATCGCCGCAGCATGTCCAGGTAGATCCGCGCGAAACCCTCCCGTTCGTCCTCGCCGAGTTCGGTGAGGTTGCGCACGAACCTGTTCGGGTAGATGTGCACCTCGACCGGCCACCGCGCCGCGAAGGGCACGAACGCGGTGAACAGGTCATCGCGCGCGACGATTCGGCTGCCGTCGGCGATTTCGCCGGCCAGTAGGTCGCCGAAGAGGTTGGTACCGTGGCGCATTCGGTGCTCGCGCGCCTGCCCCAGCATGGCGGCGGTGCGCGGCGTCAGATACGGGTAGCCGTAGATCTGCCCGTGCGGGTGGGTCAACGTCACCCCGATTTCCTCGCCGCGGTTCTCGAAGCAGAACACATGCTCGATGCCCGGCGCGGCCAACAGTTCGCCGGTGCGGTGCCGCCACGCCTCGATGACCAGCCGGGCGTGCGCGACGTCCAGCCCGGCGAAGGAGCCGGTGTGGTCGCTGGAGAAGCAGATCACCTCGCTGCGCCCGTGCCCCGGAGCGCACACGAAGCCGGCACCCGGGAGCGCGGGCGCCGGACCCGAGCCGGACAGGCTGGGGAAGCGGTTCTCGAAGACCACGACGTCGTAGTCCGGCGCGGGCACCTCACTGGTCAGCCCGGTCGGGCCGGGGCACAGCGGGCACTGGTCGGGGGGCGGCTTGTAGGTGCGGTCTTGGCGCAGCGCCGCGACGATCACCCACTGCCCCGTGGTCTGGTCGAACCGCAGCTCGGATCGCTGACCGTCGCGCGCAGGCAGCGGCCTGCGGTCGTCGACCGGCGCCGGGCGGTGCCCGGGCAGCGCGAAGAAGAGCAGGTCACGGCCGTCGGCCAGCTTGGCCCGCGTCGGCGCTGTCACGATGTCGAAGACTAGCTTGTGCCGAAGTTCGGGTAACCCATGATGCGTTCGGCAGGCCAGAAGGGGGGCGCGGCGATCACCGACTTCTACGAACAGGCGCGCAACTGGGTGGTCGGCTCCGATCCCGGTCTGCTCCGGCTGCGCATGGCGACGCGGACGACGGCCGCGCTCGGCTGTTCACTGCTGGTCCTGTACGCCGCGACCCGTGCGACGGGGCAGCCGCTGACGGTCGCGTTGCTGGGCGTCGTCATCACGATGGTCGCTTCGCGATCGGTCAACGAGCCGGACCCGGGGCAGCAGCGGATCACCATGGCGCTGCTGCCCGTGCCCGCCGCCGTGGCCATCGCGGCCGCGGCGGCGCTCGCGCCCCACCAGGTGGTCAGTGACGCGGTGTTCGTGCTCGTCGTGTTCACCGCCGCCTACGTCCGCCGCTTCGGGGCGCGCGGCCGGGCGTTGGGCATGGTCGCCTTCATGTCCTACTTCTTCACGCTGTATCTGCGTGCGAGCGTCTCGGAGCTGCCGTGGATGATCGGGGCGGTCGCGGTGGGCACGGTGTGCACGTTCGTGATGACCACCTACGTCATGCCCGATCGGCCGGACCGCGTGCTGCGGGCGACCGTCCGTGCGTTGCGGGCGCGGATGGCGATCGTCGTCGACACCACCGCGGACGCCGTCCGCACCGGCCGCCTCGACGAACGGCGCAGGCGCCGGATGCGGGCGCGCACCACCCGGCTCAACGAGACCGCGCTGATGGTGCAGAGCCAGATCGAGGACAAGGCCGACCCCGCGATGCTGTGGCCTGGCGTCACCGCCGAACAGTTGGCCCCCTGGCTGCTGGACGCGGAGCTGGCCATCGAGTGGGTGGCGACGGCCGGGCGGCGGGCCGCGGCGCTGATGTCGGAGGACCCGAGCGCGATACCCGCACCGACGCGGGTCGCGCTCGTCGACGCGCTGTCGGGGCTGGCGCGGGCCATCCGCCTGCCCGAGCCCGACGGCCTCCGCCAAGCCGGCGCGCGGGCGCAACGGCTGCTGGACGAGCAGCGCGGCGCCGCCGGTGACGATCCGGGCAGCGCCGCCGTGCGCCGCCTCGCCCTGGCGATAATCAACGCCGCCACAGCGACTTCCGACGTTCGGGCCATTGTCGACCACGCCGCGACCGGCCAGGCGGGCGCCCTGGAGAACCGGGACAGCGAGCGCCCGCCTGCCTCGGACGGCGCGCCGACCGACGCGACCCCCGAGCCCGCCGACGAGGCACCGTCGCAGGGCCTCCGGCCGACCACCCGGCAGGCCATCCAGGTCGCCGTCGCCGCGTCGCTCGCGATCATCGCGGGCGAGCTGGTGTCACCCGCCCGCTGGTATTGGGCGGTGATCGCCGCGTTCGTCATCTTCGCCGGCACGAACTCGTGGGGCGAAACCCTGACCAAAGGCTGGCAGCGCCTGCTCGGCACCCTGCTCGGCGTGCCGTGCGGCGTGCTGGTGGCCACGCTGCTGGCCGGCGACAAGACGGCCGCGCTCGCCGGCATCTTCGTCTGCCTGTTCTGCGCCTTCTATTTCATGACGGTCACGTACAGCCTGATGACCTTCTGGATCACGACGATGCTGGCGTTGCTGTACGGCCTGCTCGGGCAATTCTCGTTCAGCGTGCTGATGTTGCGGATCGAAGAGACCGCCCTCGGCGCGGTGATCGGGGCGACGGTGGCCGTGGTCGTGTTGCCGACGCACACCAGGGAGGCGATCCGCGACGACACCCGAACGTTCCTCGCCAGCCTGTCGGCGCTCGTCGAGGTGTCGACCGGGACGATGCTCGGCGACGACGCGAGCGGGAGCCCGTCCGAGCAGGCACGCCAACTGGACCGGGACCTCCAGCAGTTCCGCGTGACCGCCAAGCCGCTGCTGGCGGGCGTCGCCGGCCTGGCGGGCCGGCGCAGCATTCGCCGCGCCCTGCGCATCTTCGCCGCGTGCGACCGGTACGGGCGCAGCCTGGCGCGTAGCAGCGAGCGATACCAGGATCCGCTGGGGGCCCAGCCGCTCACCTTCGAACTGGCCCAGGCCTTTTCGGCGGCCGCGGCTCAGACGCGGCGCAACATCGAAGCGCTGGCCGCAGCCATCGGCAGTGGCCGCGCGCCGACCATGGTGTCGGCGGCAGACGAGCTCGACGCCGCGGAGACGCTGGCCCGGCAGCGGGACGGCGAGGCCGGATCACCGATGCCCGACACCCGCCGATTACTCACCGCGGTGCACGCGCTGCGCCAGATCGAGCGGGCCGTCGTGACCGCGGCCACCAACCTCGGCGGGCGCGAAACCGCCGCGGCCGAATTTCACACCGACGGGTTTCAGAGGCCGGGCAGGCATGCGGGGAAATAGCACGGCTGGTTGGGCCCCTGGGCTTTTCGCACCAGGTCGAACAGCGCCAGCATCGTTTGCAACAGCCGCATTTCGACGCCGGGCCGTTGCGCAGGAGGCAGGTTCTGCACGTCGTTCGACACCGTGGTGGACTGCTGCTGCAGCTGCGTCAGCCGTTGCTGACGTTCCGCCGGGGTGAGGTTGTCCCAGTTGTCGTGCAGGTCGTTCACCTGCCACTGCAGTTCGGCGACCTCCGCCTCGGGATCGGGCTGCGGGGCGGGGGCCAGCGCGTAGAACTGGCTCCCGACGGGCGCCGCCGCGGTCTCGGCCTGCGCGCATCCGGCCGCCGCCAGCGCGACGGCGACGAGGCCGGACGCGACTATCGCTGTGATTTTCATGAATCTTCTTTTCTTTCAAGGCTCGCCTTTATGGTGCTGGCATTAGGTCACGCCGGGTTTGCTACCGATCCCAATAGTCGAAAGGGACTGCGACGGCGACGTCGAAGCTGCCTGGGCAGTACAGCTAGCGGGCCGGGGCCTCGGTGGCGGCGGGCGCCGCGGCGGGAACGTCCCTGACCGCCCGCAGGCGAATGCGGGCCCCGCGATGTGGCACCAGGACAACGAATTTCAGCCGCTGGCGTTCGTCGGGCGCGGACGTGGTAGACAACTCGACCCGGCGCAGAATCTCGCGCAACACCACGCGCATCTCGACCGAGGCGAACCCGGCGCCCAGACAGCGGCGGTTGCCGCCACCGAACGGGAACCAGGTCGTCGGGGTGAGGGTGGCGCCCAGCATGCGGTCGGGGTCGAATCGGTGCGGGTCCGGATAAACCGCGGCGCTGGTGTGCACCAGCCCGATTCCGGGCGCCACCATGACCCTGGCCGGCAGCCGGTAGCCGGCCACGTCGGCCGGTTCGGTGAGCACCCGCCCCACATCGAAGACCACCGGGCGGATCCGCAACGTCTCCTTCACCAGCGCGTCGAGATACTCGTCTCCGGCCGGATCGCCCCCGGCGCCGGCCTCGGCGGCGGCCGTGGCCTTGGCCAGCACGGCCGGATGGCGGGTCAACCGCTCGAGCGCCCAGGACAACCCGTTCGCGGTGGTGTCGTGCCCGGCCACCAGCAACGTCATCAGCTGATCCCGCAACTCGCGGTCCGACATCGGGTGCCCGCCCTCGTCGGCACGGACGAGCATGGCCAGCACGTCGGTGCGCTCGGCCAGGTCGGGGTCGGCGCGGCGCTCGGCGATCTCGGCGTAGAGCAGGCGGTCCGCCTCGGCCATCCGGCGCCGCAGCGCCCGCCACGGGAGGTAACGCTGCAGCTCCGGCCTGGCCAGCGCCAGAGTCGCCCAGGGGCCCACCGTGAGCAGCCGGGGCATGATCGCGCGCAGGGCGGCGAGCCGGGCCGGATCCGTGGCACCGATGACCGTCCGCAGGATGACCTCCAGCGTGATCTCCGACATCTTGGGCGCGGCCGCGAAGCTCTTGCCCACCGGCCACTCGGCGATCTTGGCGGCGGCGATGTCGGCCATCTGCCCGGCTTGGCGAGCGACGGCGTCCCGATGGAAGGGCGGCAGCATCAGCCGGCGCCGGTCGCGGTGGACATCCTCGTCGATCACCAGAAGCGAGCTCTCGCCCAGCAATCCGCTCAAGATCGAATTGGCTTCTCCGGCATGGAAAACGCGCGGGTCGCCGGCGAAGACCGTCTTGATGTCGGCCGGGTCGGCCAAATACACCAGCGTGCCCATCCCCGCGACGCGCAGCGTGAACACGTTCCCATAACGACGCCGGCAGGCGGCAACGAAGTGCGACCCGCGGTGCAACATCAACGCGGCCTGTAGAACCCGGGGCAGCCGGGGCCCCGGCGGGAGCGTGGAACGCGCGGCTTTGCGCATCGCCCGTCATTTTACGACGGGCCCGCGCGGCGGAGCGGAATTACTTTGCGCCGCCCCCTCAGCTCACATCCGCAGCTGGGTGGTATCCGTCTCGTGGCGGTCGCCGGTCGCGATGAAGTCTTCGATCAGCTCCACCACCTGGTTCGGCGCCTCGACCTGAGCGAAGTGACCCACGTCGGGCAGGATTTCCAGCCGCGCGTCGGTGCGGGCCTCGTGCGCGGCGTACGCGTGGTCGACGGGGATGATGGCATCCCGCTCGCCCCAAATCGCCATCACCGGCAGGTCCTCGCGCAGCCGCAGCCTGCTGAGCGCGCTGACCGCCTGGCCCCGGTAGTCCACCACCGACCGCAGCGTGCGCAGGAACGACTGCCGGGTCTCGCCGTCGGACAGCGACGAGTAGGCGCTCCACATTTCGGCCCCGCGCGGCGAGTGGATGCCGGCCCCGCGCAACCACGACCTGAGCCGATTGCCGACGGCCAATACCGGCTTGGGCGCGATGATGGGCAGCACCAGCTCCGCCCCGGGCGCCGACAGCAGCCGCAGCACCCAGCCGACGTCGGGCCCCAGCCCGCCGCTGCTGATCAGGATCAGGCGCTTGGCGTAGTCGGGGTGCTGGTAGACGAACTGCATCGCGACGCCGCCGCCGAGCGATTGACCGACCAAGGTGGCCTGGCTGACGCCCAGCTCGTCGAGCAGATCGCGAAGCCAGACCGCGAACGCACCCAGCGAATAGTCCGTGCGGGGCTTCGCCGATGCGCCGTGGCCGAGCAGGTCCGGGGCGATGACCCGGAACTTCTTGGCCAGCGGCGGGATGATCGACCGCCACGTCTCTGAGCTGCCCGCCATGCCGTGGATGAGCAGGAGCACCTCGCCGTCACCCTCGTCGCGGTAGGCGACCCGGTCGCCGTGCAGCTCGAGATACTTCAACTCGTTCATGGCCCCGGTGTACCCGCTCCGGCGTCGTTTAGAGGCCTGTGTGGGCGAATCTGTGAGGGAAAACGCTTCCGGCCGCCACAGTGCCGGACGCCTCAGCGATGATCTACTGCATGACCGAACCGGTTGCGGCCCGCGTGGCCGTCTACCTCGACTTCGACAACATCGTGATCTCGCGATATGACCAGGTGCACGGTCGCAACTCGTTCCAGCGGGACAAGGCCAAGGGCCTCGAGCAGTACGGCGAGCGGCTGGACCGGGCCACGGTGGACGTCGGCGCCATCCTCGACTTCGCATCGTCGTTCGGGACGCTGGTGCTCACCCGCGCCTACGCCGACTGGTCGGCCGATATCAACACCGGCTATCGCGGGCAGCTGGTGGGCCGCGCGGTCGACCTGGTGCAGTTGTTCCCCGCGGCGGCCTACGGCAAGAACGGAGCGGACATCCGGTTGGCCGTCGACGCGGTCGAGGACATGTTCCGGCTGCCCGACCTGACCCACGTCGTGATCGTGGCCGGCGACTCCGACTACATCCCGCTGGCCCAGCGCTGCAAGAGGCTGGGCCGGTACGTGGTGGGGATCGGGGTGGCCGGCGCGTCGAGCCGGGCGCTGGCGGCGGCCTGCGACGAGTTCGTCATCTACGACTCGCTGCCGGGCGTGCCTGCGCTCGCACCGCAGGCCGCCGAAGCCGACGCCAAGCCGGCGAAGCGACGCTCCGGGCGTGCCAAGGAGGCGGCGCCCGAGGAGCCGGAGCCGCCCGATCCCCAGGCGGCCGCCACGGCGCTGCTGACGCGCGCGCTGCAGATCGGCCTGGACAAGGACGACGTCGACTGGCTGCACAACTCCGCGGTGAAGGCCCAGATGAAACGGATGGACCCGTCGTTCAGCGAAAGGTCGTTGGGATTCCGGTCATTCAGCGATTTCCTGCGTTCGCGCTCCGATGTCGTCGAGTTGGACGAGACGTCGACGACGCGGATGGTGCGGTTGCGTGCGCAAGACTGAAACCATCTCGGGGCCCCGGTGGCTGACCCGCAACGTCCGGGTGCTCTCCGGGGTCTCGTTCCTGCAAGACGCGGCCAGCGAGCTGTTGTACCCGCTGTTGCCGATCTACCTGACGGCCGTGCTGGGCGCCCCGCCGTCGGTGGTGGGCGCAGTCGAGGGGGCGGCCGAGGGTGCGGCGTCGCTGACGAAGCTCGCGGCGGGCCCGCTCGGCGACCGGTTCGCCCGGCGCCCGTTGATCGCCACCGGCTACGGCATGGCCGCGCTCGGCAAGGTCATCATCGCGGTGGCCGGGGCGTGGCCGGGCGTGCTGGCGGGTCGCGTGGTCGACCGGCTCGGCAAGGGCATTCGCGGCGCACCGCGCGACGCGCTGTTGGTCGATGACGTCGATGACGCCTTGCGCGGGAGGGTTTTCGGCTTCCACCGCGCGATGGACACCTTCGGCGCCGTCGTCGGTCCGCTGCTCGGGCTGGTGGGTTACGAACTGCTGGACCATCGGATCGCGCCGTTGCTGTATGTCGCCATCGTGCCCGCCGTCCTGTCGGTGGCACTCGTCTTCGGCGTGCGCGAGCGCGGGCGCCGGGCCCCGCGGGAGCGGCGGCAGTCCATGTGGGCGGGTGTGCGTTCGTTGCCGAGGCCGTATTGGCGGGTGACCGCGCTCCTGGTCGTCTTTAGCATGGTCAATTTCCCCGATGCCCTGTTGTTGTTGCGCCTCAACGAAATCGGCTTCTCGGTGGTCGGGGTGATCCTGGCCTACGTCGGTTACAACGCGGTGTATGCGCTGGCCAGCTACCCGGCCGGAGCGCTCGCAGACCGCATCGGCAGGCCGGCGCTGTTCGGCATCGGCCTGGCCTTTTTTGCGATCGGCTACGTCGGGCTGGGGCTGACCACGGACGCCGTCACGGCATGGCTGCTGATCGGCGCCTATGGAATGTTCACCGGGTGCACCGACGGCGTCGGGAAGGCCTGGATCTCGGGGTTGGTCGACCCGGGGCACCAGGCCAGCGCGCAGGGCGTGTTCCAGGGCGCCGTGGGCCTGGCCGTGCTGGTGGCCGGCTTGTGGGCGGGTGCCCTGTGGGGTTCGAACGGCCAACTGCCACTGCTCATTTCGGGGGTCACGGGCGGCGTCTTCGCGGTCCTGCTGATCGGCGGCCGGCTGGTCGGCGCGTTAAGGAGCGGGTGACCGCAACCCTGGCGACCACACACATCGGCTCCAACGTATGGCGAGGGCCGGCTTGAGCCCGCAATATCGTTGACACACAACCCAGCCGGTCATACATTGTGTGAAAGTTGTCGCGGGCGCCTCGCTTCGCGCGACCTCGAGGAGACCGTCATGGCCGTCGGTACCGCCCCCACAAGCGTTTTCGACGCCGACCTGCCGACGCTGGCGTACCACGCCGAGGAAACCCCCGCCGACGTCTACCCCCGCCTCCAGGCGGCGCAGCGGCACGCCCCGGTCGCCATGGGCCCGCACGGGCCCGAGGTCCTCTCCTACCACCTGGTCCGCTCCGTCCTCCGCGATGCGCGATTCCAGATCCCGCCGGGGATCAACCTGCTCGCCCAGGGGGTGACGTCGGGCCCGTTGTGGGACAAGGTGGTCAACAGCCTGCTGTGCCTGGAGGGCGCCGCGCACCACCGGCTGCGCAGCCTGACGTCCAAGGCGTTCACCCCCCGCGCGACCCTGCGGCTGCACGACACCATGGTCGACGTGATGAATGGGCTCATCGATGCCGTCATCGACGCGGGTCGCTGCGACGTCGTCGCCGACCTTGCCCGCCCCTACCCCGTGCCGATCATCTGCGCCTTGCTCGGGGCCCCGCGCGAGGACTGGCAACAGTTCTCGCTATGGGCGGACGACGTGTTCAAGGCCTTCAGCTTCAGCGTCGACATCCGGGAGGTCGAGCCCGTCGTCATGCGGGCGTGGGGCGAGCTCGACGACTACGTCGACGACATGGTGGCGCGGCGGAGGCACAGCCTGACCGACGACCTGCTCTCCGACCTGATCCGCGCCGAGGATGACGGCGACCGCCTGAACACCGCCGAGCTGCGGATGCTGGCGGGCGGCCTGCTGCTGGCGGGGACTGACACCACCCGCAACCAGGTGGCCGCGTCGGTGCACGTCCTCTGCGAGCACCCCGAGCAATGGGACCTGCTCAAGGAGCACCCCGAGCTGGCGATGCGCGCCGTCGAGGAGACCATGCGCCACTCGCCGATCGCGGGCGGGACCCTGCGCCTGGTGGTCGAGGACGCCGAGCTGGACGGCTACCTCTTTCCCGCGGGCACGATGGTCCTGGTCAACACGGCTGCCGCCAACCGCGACCCCGCGGTCTACGACGACCCCGACCGGGTCGACATCGCCCGCGAGGGAGCCCCGCCCATCTTGACGTTCGGCGGGGGTGTGCACTACTGCCTGGGGGCCAACCTGGCCCGGCGCGAGATCGCCGAAGCGCTGAACGTCATCGCGGGGCGCCTGCTCAACCCGCGCACCGCCGGGCCGGTCCCGTGGAAGCCGATGGTGAGCCTGAGCGGCCCGAAGAGCCTGCCCATCGAGTTCGACCGATAGGCGTCGGTGTGACGAAGACCGCCTGACACAAGTCGCGGTTGGTCCCCGCCCGCTTTACGCTCACTGGTTACACGAACTTAACGGGGGTTTTTTGATGCGTGCGTTTCCGGGGCAAACTGCGGCCAAATGCGGGTCTGCCCTGCCCGCGCTGGCCGCCTGCCTGGCCCTCGTGGCGTGTTCGGAAACCGCGTCCCCACCCGCCGCGACGCCCACCACCTCGACTTCTTCGGCGAAAACCGCGCCCAGCGCCGTCGCCGCACCCGCGCCCATCACCGGTCCCTTGGAGAAGGATTGGAAAAGCTACGGCGGAACGGCGTACTTCGGCTGTCCGGAGAAATTTTCCGACAGCAAATCCGCACTCGACGACATCCGGCCGAAAATATTCGATCCGAAGACCGGCCAATACGTGGCGCCGGCCCTCCCGGTGGTCCCCGCCGGTGAGAACCTGACCGGCGCCATCTGCGCGCTGACGGGCACGGCGGAGGACATGCGGGTCGTCTATATCGTCACGACCGTCAAACCCGCCCAGGCCCAACAACCCGCGGCCGCCAAGGCGACCGCGTACGCCTTCGACTTCAAGGCGGGCCAACCGCTGGCGACGAAGGAGCTGCAGCCGCCGACACCGGACCTGAAGCTGACCTCGTCGAAGGACTGGTCGCTGTCCTCGACCGCGTCGGGCGTGGCGTGGGTCAACGCCTTCACCGACGGGCACGCCCCCAATTCGCCGCCCCGGACCGTCATCCTGTCCGGCACCGATCTCTCGATGCCCTGGAACGATCCACAATCCGGGCGCGCCTGGCAGGACGTCCTCGCGTTCCAGCGCAACACCGACCCCGCCAAGACGTCGGGCGCCGAGCTGCGCCGGCCCAGCGGCGAGGCCATCTATCAGGACAACGACATCCGCAGCGTGGACGCCGAATTGTCCGACGGCCCGGACAAATTGGTGAAGATCACGCGCTGGGATTCCTACAACCCGCCCGTGCTGTCGACGATGTTCTACGACCTGAACGCCAAAGCGGTCATCAAGGTCGGCGACTCCGACCGCATTCCCGGCGGCGGGCTGTCCGCCACCTTGTCCGACGGGAAATTGTTTGTCGACGGCCATGATTCGGACAGTTCCCCGTTCGGTTTCGGGGTGTGGAACCTGCGCAGCCAGCAGTGGGATTTCCTGAAGACGCGCGACGACGCGAAGAAGATGTCGATCGCCAAGATGGCGTTCTTCGAAGACCACCTCTACATCACCAACGTCGGCAACACGTTCGCCGTCCTCGCCCTGCCCGCCACCGAACCGATCGCCACCACCTGGTCGGTCCGGCCCTTCGCGCGGATCTCGGGCTGGACGCTGATCTGCCGCGGTGAGAATGCCGTGGCCCTCAACGGCGACTGCAAGGACATCGTGATGGTGCAGGACCAGGACGGACACTTCCCCGGCCCCTGGACCTGAATTGCGTCAGCCGTCCACCGAGACCAGATGACGGTGCAGAAATTCCGTCTGCACCGAGCTGATCTCCTCGAACAGCTTTCCCGTGCAGACGTCGAAGTGCCCGACCGGGTAGCGGTGCAGCTCAACGTTATTCATCAGCGAGGCGATCCGTACCGCGAACCTGGGTGACGCCTGCAGGTCTTGGTCCCCCACGCACATCAGGACGGGCATGTGCAGTTTCTCCGCGGTGCCTTCGCGATAGCGCGGCAATGCGAACAGCATGCGGGGAGCCAGCGAGTTGCGCCAACCGACGGCTTCGCCGCCGAGCGCCTCGAACGCGAATCCGGCCTCTGGCTCAGTGAATACCGCGACGCCACCGGAACGGCTCACCACAGGAACCAGATACGGCCGCTGACCCACCTTCGCACCAACCACATCGCGCACCGCGGCGGCGGTGAATTGCAGCGTCCGCCATGCCACATCCCAACTGAGACGCTCGCGTAGTCCGCGGCCGCGGTGCCAGCCGTCGATCAGCGGGACTTGCGACACCACGGCGGCGACATCCGGGTCGTCGGCGGCGACCGCCAGCACGTGGCCACCGCTGAGAGACGTTCCCCACAGCGCAACCCGACGCGGATCGATGTCGTCACGACCGCGCGCGTATCGCACCGCCGCCCGGTAGTCGTCCCGTTGTTCGTCGACGTCGATGACTTGCCGAGGCTCGCCACCGCTCGCTCCGAAATGCCGATAGTCGAACGCCAGCACCGCCAGGCCCGCCGCCGTGAATTTCTCGGCGTAAGCGGGCAGACCGAGGCGCTTGGTGGCGCTGCCGCCGTGCCCCATCACCACGCAGGCGAGCCCGTTGCCCGCGTTCGCCGGCCAATACAGATCGGCCGCGCACGGCACCCCGCCGGACTCGAACGACACTTCCTGCAGCACTGACACGTCGGTTCCGTCCTGAGTCGCTACAACTCGTCCCAATCTGCCGCGTGGCGCGGGCACCTCACCAGAACCAAGAGGACCAGCCTTCGATGACGTTTTCCCCTACTGAACGGGCAGCCGGACGTCGATGCTCTCGGTATGCGTGGCAGACGACCACGGTTGCTGCTCGACCAACTGCGCGACGAGCGTGGTCGACGGGTCATGCTCGTCTCGCACTGCCTGCTGAACGAGAACACGCGTTACGCCGGGGGTGCCACCCGACCGGGTGCGGTGGCGGAGGCGGTGGAGGAGCTGATCGGCGCCGGCTACGGGATTCACCAGCTGCCCTGCCCGGAACGGCTGGCCTGGGGCGGCGCGCTCAAACCCCACAGCCTGCCCCTCTACCACTCCAAGGGCGGCCTGCTGTACCCGTTCCGCGGCCCGTTGCTGCGCGCGTTTGTCGCCTGGACCCGCCTCGTGTATCGGCGATTGGCGCAGCAGGCGGTTCGCGACGTCGCCGACTACCAGCGGTCCGGGTTCACGGTGGCCGGCATCGTGGGCATCGGCGCCTCGCCGTCGTGCGGGGTAGTGACCACTTTGGATATGCGAGCGTCGCTGGACGTGGTCGCGGCCTGTCCCGCCGCCGCGCTTACGCGCGACGTCATGAACGAGCGCGCCGTTCTCGGGTGCCGTCGCGCGGGCGAGGGCTTGTTCATCGCCGCGCTGGATCGGCAGTTGCGCCGCCGCGGGCTGCAAGTGCCGGCGCTCGAGCACGACCTGGCAGCGGAGCTCCGCGGTGAACGGCAGAACCTGCTGGCCGAGGATGCGGTGCGGACCCTGGGTAATAAAGCTCCGCTTTCCGGCGCCGCAGCACCCTAATCAACGCTGCATCTCGCACGTCAACTGCTAGGCGCGGGTGCGCGCGGATCGTCGACCCGCCAGCCCTCGTCCGCGTTCGCGGGAACCACTCGCGTGCCCTATTATCTGCGTATGCATGCAGGTACGCGGACAGCGCTCCGATGAGCGCGGGAAGCGAACACCATCACCACGAGCACGAGCACGCACATGCGCACGGGATTCGCGGCCTCGTAGCCCAACTGCGTCCGCACAGCCACGACGCCGCCGACAGCGTGGACACGGCCCTGGAATCCAGCGCGATCGGCATCCGGGCGGTCAAGATCAGCCTCGTTGGACTGG
>NZ_LZJA01000158.1:0-3091 GCF_001666785.1 Mycobacterium sp. E3305
GGGTGTACCGGCTGGCTTACCGCCTCTCGGGCAATCAGCATGACGCGGAAGACCTGACGCAGGAGACCTTCATCCGGGTTTTCCGATCGGTGCAGAACTACCAGCCGGGAACGTTCGAAGGCTGGCTGCACCGCATCACCACCAACCTTTTCCTCGACATGGTGCGCCGGCGCGCCCGCATCCGGATGGAGGCGCTGCCCGAGGATTACGAGCGCGTGCCCGCCGACGAGCCCAATCCCGAGCAGATCTATCACGATTCGCGGCTCGGTCCGGACCTGCAGGCCGCCCTGGATTCCCTGCCGCCGGAATTCCGCGCCGCCGTCGTCCTGTGTGACATCGAGGGCCTGTCCTACGAGGAGATCGGCGCGACGCTGGGCGTAAAGCTCGGCACCGTGCGCAGCCGCATCCACCGCGGACGTCAGGCGTTGCGCGACTACCTGGCCGCTCATCCGCAACCGGGCGCCGGCCGGGACGCGGTGCACGCCGAGTCGGCGTAGGGTTCGTCGCCTGGCCATGAGCCAGCGGTTTCGCGGTCTCGAGACGCGATATTGCGAGCTGCCTCGCGCTACATTCGAGGGGTAGGCGCAACGAAAGGACCCGGTGATGCCCGATCGAGGACATCTGTTCCGTCGTGCGTTCTCCTGGCTTCCCGCCCAGTTCGCCTCCCAGAGCGATGCCCCCGTCGGCGCGCCGCGCCAGTTCGGCTCTACCGAGCACCTTTCCGTCGAAGCCATCGCGGCCTTCGTCGACGGTGAGCTGCGGATGAACGCGCACCTGCGGGCGGCGCATCACCTGTCGCTGTGCCCGCAGTGTGCGGCCGAGGTCGACGGTCAGAGCCGGGCCCGTGCGGCGCTGCGGGATTCGCATCCGATCCGCATCCCGAGCGCGCTGCTCGGAATGCTCGCCGAGATTCCCTACGATTCGCCCGACGACGCGACCGGCCGGCCGGCCGACCGTTTTGCTGAGCGCGACGCCCGTGAGCAGCGCAAGCGCCCGTAGCTGCGCGCCTTCCGAATGAGCCCCCGTCGTTGATCCGTCCCGATTTTGCGCACCCCGCCCGCGCGCTCATGGGCGGCCGGTCCCGAACCGTGGATACTAGGGTGGACACGACCACGCCGGTGTCGTGGGTATCGCCCGGTGCAGGGCCTGTCTCGAGCGCTCAAGAAGAGGATCCAAAGGGATAACGTGACCTCCGACCAAGGCAACGACAGCGGCAACCGCTTGGCGCCGCGCCCCATCTCCCGTCCGCCGGTGGACCCCGCGTCTCGCCAACTGTTCAGCCGTCCCGACGGACTGCGCGGCTCCTTCGTGGCCGATCGGGTCCGTCCGCGGAAGTACCGGGACCAATCCGAGTTTTCCCCGCACGACGAGCCGGCCGATCCGGTCCTCCAGGAGGCGTTCAGCCGTCCCGTCGGAAGCCCCGACTCGCTGCAGCGCCACCCCGTCGACGCCGGCGCGCTCGCGGCCGAGAAAAACGGGGCCGAGCCCGACGAACTCGACGACCCCTGGCGCGACCCGGCGGCCGCCGCGGCGCTGGGCACCCCGGCGGTCGCCCCCGCGGGACCTCGGGGTCCGCAGGGCTACAGCGGCAAGCTCGGCGTACGCGATGTGCTGTTCGGCGGCAAGGTGTCCTACCTGGCGTTGCTCGCCCTGCTGCTGATCGCGCTGCTCATCGGCGTCATCGGCGGTGTGATCGGCCGCAAGACGGCCGAGGTCGCCGAGGCGTTCACCACCTCGAAGGTGACCCTGTCGACCAACGGCAACGGTGAAGGTCCGGCCGGCCGGTTCGCCAAGGTGGCGGCCGCGACCGCGAACGCGGTGGTCACCATCGAGTCCAAGAGTGACCAGGAGGGCTTGCAGGGCTCGGGCGTGGTTGTCGACGGGCGCGGCTACATCATCACCAACAACCACGTGATCTCCGAGGCGGCCAACAATCCCAGCCAGTTCAAGACGACCGTGGTGTTCAACGACGGTAAGGAAGTGCCCGCCAACCTGGTCGGCCGCGACCCGAAGACCGACCTGGCCGTGCTCAAGGTCGACAACGTCGACAACCTCAGCGTGGCCCGGTTCGGCGACTCGGACAAGGTGAATGTCGGTGACGAGGTCCTCGCGGCGGGCGCGCCGCTGGGGCTGCGCAGCACCGTGACCCACGGCATCATCAGCGCGCTGCACCGTCCCGTCCCGTTGTCGGGTGAGGGCTCGGACACCGACACCGTCATCGACGCGCTGCAGACCGACGCGTCGATCAACCACGGCAACTCCGGCGGCCCGCTGATCGATATGGATTCGCAGGTGATCGGCATCAACACCGCGGGCAAGTCCTTGTCCGACAGCGCGAGTGGGTTGGGCTTCGCGATCCCCATCAACGAGGCCAAGATGGTGGCGCAGACGCTGATCAAAGACGGCAAGATCGTGCACCCGACGCTGGGCATCAGCACCCGGTCGGTGAGCAACGCGATCGCCGCCGGCGCGCAGGTCGCCAACGTGAAGGCGGGAAGCCCCGCGCAAAAGGGCGGGATCCTGGAGAATGACGTGATCGTCAAGGTCGGTAACCGCAAGGTCGCCGACGCCGACGAGTTCGTCGTCGCCGTCCGGCAGTTGACCATCGGCCAGGACGCCCCGATCGAGGTGGTCCGCGACGGTCGGCACGTCACCCTGACCGTCAAGCCCGACCCCGACGGAAGCTAGATGTTCGGCAGCCTGAGCTGGGAGCACATCCTGGTCCTCGTCGTGGTCGGGCTGGTGGTGCTCGGCCCGGAGCGGCTTCCCGGTGCGATCCGCTGGACGTCGACCGCGCTGCGGCAGGCCCGCGACTACCTGAGTGGGGTGACCACCCAGCTGCGCGAAGACCTGGGGCCCGAGTTCGACGACCTGCGCGTCCCGCTGAGCGAATTGCAGAAGCTGCGGGGGATGACGCCCCGCGCCGCGCTGACCAAGCACCTGCTGGACGGCGACGATTCGTTCCTCACCGGCAACTTCGACCGACCGGCCACCGGGGCGGTCACGCCGGCAGCCCCGCCCCAGCCGACAGCCGAGCAACACCTTTCCGGGCCGACCCCGTTCGACGCCGACGCGACCTGAGCGTCAGCGC